>JBJEGN010000061.1:0-2731 GCA_051875105.1 Candidatus Gastranaerophilaceae bacterium | reverse complement strand
CTCGACGAATCAATTATTACAGATAATCCCGAAGAAATCGTCGATAACCCACAAATTGATATAGTCGTTGAAGTTATGGGCGGTGTAAATCCTGCACTTTACTTAATAAAAAAAGCAATCAATAATGGAAAACATATAGTAACTGCAAACAAAGAACTTCTTGCAAAATACGGCGAAGAACTTTTTCGACTTGCAAAAGAAAAGAATTCTGTAATTTTATACGAAGCAGCAATTGCAGGCGGCATTCCGATTATTATGCCGGTAAAAACTATTTTAAGAGCAAATAACATTACAAAAATTGATGCAATTTTAAATGGAACAACAAACTACATTTTAACAAAAATGGACGAAGATAAAGCATCTTATGAAAAAGTCTTGAAAGAAGCTCAAGAATTGGGTTATGCGGAAGCTGATCCGACAGGAGATGTTGAAGGCTATGATGCAGCATACAAAATTGTAACTCTTGCAACAATTGCATTTAATAAAAGAATAAAAATAGACGGAATTTATAGAGAGGGAATTACGAAAATTTCTGACAGAGATATAAATTTCGCAAACGAATTTGGTTACAAAATTAAACTGATTGCATCAGCAAAACTTGATGAAAATGGCAGAGCAGACGTTAGAGTTCATCCAATGCTGGTACCTAAAGACCACGTATTAGCAAAAATTAACAATGTAACGAATGCTGTAATGCTCTCAGGCAAACCGGTTGGAGAAATCATGTTTACAGGACCGGGAGCAGGCGAAATGCCGACCGCAAGTTCAGTAGTCGGAGATATTTTAGCACTTTCGTCAGAAGTCAGAAGAACTGCTTATCCATTACCGATGATGCGTTGTAATCATAATGAGGAAGCTGAAAAAATCGAAATCGGAGAAACATACAATCGATATTACATATCACTTCAAACAGCAGACACACCAGGCTCAATCGGTGTCATAGGGACTATTTGCGGTAATCACAAAATAAATTTGTCAGATATTTTGCAAAAAGGCTCCAACCCGGAAGAACACTCTGCTGAAGTAGTTATAATTACTGCTTTATCAAAGGAAAACAATGTAAAAGAAGCGTTAAAAGAAATGGAACAATCACAAGCAATTGTGAAAATAAATAATTTAATAAGAGTAATGAATTAAGGATAAAAAAATGAGTACAGACAAACATTATCAAGGCTTAATAAACAAATACAGAGAATATCTGCCAGTTTCGGAAAAAACTCCTGTAATCACTTTGAACGAAGGTAATACACCACTTATCAAAGCAGATAATCTTGCAAAAAAAATCGGCTTAGATGCAGAAATTTATTTAAAATTTGAAGGTTCAAACCCAACAGGAAGTTTCAAAGACAGAGGAATGACAATGGCTGTTTCGAAGGCAGCAGAAGCAGGATCTGACGCAATTATTTGTGCTTCAACCGGAAATACAAGTGCAGCAGCTGCTGCATACGGTGCAAAAGCAGGAATGAAAACATTTGTTCTTATTCCTGACGGTTATATTGCACTTGGAAAACTTTCTCAGGCTATGATGTACGGAGCAAATATTATAGCAATCAACGGCAACTTTGACGAAGCACTTGAAAGAGTTGTTGAAATTTCCGAAAAATATTCAGTAACACTTGTAAACTCTCTCAATCCATACAGAATTGAAGGTCAAAAATCAGGTGCATTTGAAATTATCGAAGCATTAGGAGATGCTCCGGATTATCACTTTATTCCTGTTGGAAATGCTGGTAACATAACGGCATACTTCAAAGGCTACGAAGAATGGCTTGCAATAAACAAATCGACTCATTTACCTAAAATGATGGGATTTGAAGCAGAAGGAGCAGCAGCAATTGTTAAAGGAGAACGAATTATGCACCCGGAAACACTTGCAACTGCAATCAGGATTGGTAACCCTGCAAGTTGGAAACAAGCAGAAAGAGCAAGAGATTTATCAGGCGGAATTATTAGCAGTGTAACTGATGATGAAATTGTTGAAGCTTATAAGTTAATTGCATCAACAGAAGGTATCCTCTGCGAACCTGCATCAGCAGCATCAGTTGCAGGATTAATCAAATCGAATAAATCAAAATCCGTAAAAGAAGGTTCAAAAATTGTTTGCATCTTAACAGGCAACGGTTTAAAAGATCCTGACAATGCTATCAAATTCGCAGGTGCTAATGTTAAAAAGACAAGTGCCGATATGTCAGATATTTTAAGAGCTATGAATATATAGTTTAAATGTAAAAAAAATACAAAAATCGGATATTAAAAGTATCCGATTTTTTATTGTTAAAATAATAATTATCAATTAGGTTTTTATATAAGTATTATCAGTATCAAAAACTAACTACTAACAAAACTTCAATATAAAAATACCGTCTTCCACTTTCGAATATCAATCAAAGATTAACACAGTAAAAATGAAAGACAGGTATTTAATAAAATATGATTAATATGATTTTTATTTTGTTTCTCCGGGTGGTAAAGTACCATTAACAACAGCTTCTTCTTCACTATCTAAATGGAATTCTTTACACAATGTCTTAATTGCGAGCTTTTCATTACCCTTGTCAACAAGACAACTGATTTTAATTTCAGAAGTAGAAATCATCTTAATGTTTATACCAACTTCTGCTAAGGAACGAAACATCGCAGCAGCAATACCCGGTCTGTCAACCATGCCCGCACCGACAATAGAACCTTTTGCAATATCTTCATCGATGAAGATTTCACCAGCTTGCAATTC
>JBJEGN010000060.1:0-41097 GCA_051875105.1 Candidatus Gastranaerophilaceae bacterium | reverse complement strand
AGTTTCAACATGGGGAGAGCCAACAAAATTTGATTTCGAATTCAAACCACATTGGGATTTATGCGAAGAAAAAAATCTTGTAGATTTTGAAAGAGGTGTCAAACTTTCACAATCGAGATTTACATTGTATAGAGGAAAAGGTGCAAAATTAGAAAGAGCAATAATTCAATTTTTCCTTGATTTACACACCGAAGAACATGGATATGAAGAAATATTGCCGCCATTTATGGCAAATGCGGCGACCATGACAGGAACAGGACAGCTTCCTAAGTTTAAGGAAGATATGTATAAATGTGTAGATGAAGATTTATATCTCATTCCGACAGCAGAAGTTCCGGTTACAAACATTTACGCAGGTGAAATATTAAACGAAGAAGATTTACCTAAATACATGACGGCATATACTCCTTGCTTTAGAAGGGAAGCAGGTTCAGCGGGAAAAGACACAAGAGGTCTTATCAGAGTTCACCAATTCAACAAAGTCGAAATGGTAAAACTTACAACACCTGAATCAAGCCCGGAAGAGCATGAAAAACTAACAAAAAACGCCGAAAAATGTCTTGAATTATTAGGTTTACCATACAGAAGAGTAGCTCTTTGTACAGCAGATATAGGTTTTAGTGCAAATAAATGTTTTGATTTAGAAGTTTGGATGCCTTCATATAATACATATAAAGAAATCTCAAGTTGCTCAAATTACGGAGATTATCAAGCAAGACGAGCTAATATAAGATACAGAAACAAAGAAGGAAAACTCCAATTTGTTCATACTATCAACGGTTCAGGTCTTGCTGTAGGCAGAACATTTGCAGCAATTGTAGAAAACTTCCAACAAGCTGACGGAACAATTATAATTCCGGAAGTTTTAAGAAAATACATGGGTACGGATAAAATTTAATGAATAAGCGAGGTTATTTTATAACTTTTGAAGGCATAGACGGTTGCGGAAAATCCACACAAGTCGAAAATGTAAAAAAATTTCTTGAAGAAAATGGTATCGAATGTGTGGTAACACGTGAACCAGGGGCTTTAAAAATGGGCTCACAAATCAGAGAAATTCTTCTACATTATGATGGGACAGTCGCTGATAATTGTGAAATGTTTTTGTTTTTGGCAGATAGAGCACAACATGTAGAAACATTTATCAAACCGATGCTTGCAGAAGGCAAAGTTGTATTGAGTGATAGACATAAAGATTCGCATATAGCATATCAAGGATACGGAAGACAAGCAGACATAGATAAGATAAAAATGCTGAATAAAATTGCAACAAACGGACTTGAGCCTGATTTAACATTATTGTTTGACGTAAGTGTCGAAACAGGTCATGCCCGAGCAGGTAAAAATTTAGACAGACTTGAACTTGCGGGAAAAGAATTTTTTGAACGCACAAGAAACGGATATTTGAAGCTTGCAGAAGAAAATCCAAACAGAATAAAAGTAATAAATGCAGAAAAATCAAAAGAAAGTGTTTACAATGACGTAAAATCGCTTATAATTGATATAATAGGTTTGCAAAAAGGATAAAAAATGGCAGAAGAAAAACAATACAGACGTTGGTATGACAAGGACCCAATTTTGAGAGAAGCTCTTGAATTGCTCAAATTGAAATCAGATGAGGGTGGAGCCGACGATAGCACATCAGATTTTATTATCAAGCTTCAGCAGGAAGTTGCAAAAGATGTTATAGACAGTGTTTATAACATGGTAACAAAATATGCGGGAAAAGGTAATCGTTGGTACGACAATGACCCAGTAATGTTAAAGGCGGTAGAGTTACTAAGAGTTGCACCACCGGAAACACAAAGAAATGCAGCACTAAAATTACTGACAGCTTTGGAGATGAATAGTTCGGAAGAACTTGCAGATACAACAGACAATGAATAAGACCACACAACAGCTAAAAGACGTACAAAATCAAGATGACACAAGAGGAATTGATATTCAAAAAGTAGGAATTAACGACGTAGATGTTCCTCTTACAATTCAAAGAAAAAATAATACAAAGCAGACAGTAGGTACAAAAGTCAGGATGAGTGTTTCTTTACCCAGAAAATACAAGGGAACACACATGTCACGTTTTGTTGAGATTTTAAATTTGTACAGAAAAAAAGATTTTTCTTCTGATGACATAATGTGTCTGCTTTCAGACATTAAAAAAGTTTTAAAAGCAGAAAGTGCAAATGTTAAATTTAAGTTTAAATACTTTGTTGATAAAAAATCACCAGTTACAAAATTATCATTTCCAATTGCCTATGATTGTTCATTTGAGGGAACGTTAAATCGAGAAGATTATAAATTTATTTTAGGCGTAAAAGTTCCGGTTACAACGCTTTGTCCCTGTTCAAAAGAAATTTCAAAATATTCAGCACATAACCAAAGGGCTATTGTAAAGTTAAAAGTTAATTATGACAGACAGAAATACTCTATTTGGCCGGAAGATATAATAGAGTTGGTTGAAAGTTGCTCATCAAGTCCATTATATGGTATCTTAAAAAGAAGCGACGAGAAGTATGTAACAGAAACAGCTTATGAAAATCCAAAATTTGTAGAAGACATTTTACGAGATATAGTTGTAAAATTAAGAAGAGATAAACGAATAAATCAATTTGAAACTGAAATAGAAGCCTTTGAAAGCATTCATAATCATAATGCGTGGGCTTATCAATCAGAAGGAGTTAAGAATAATGAAACAACTTTTTAATAATTATGTTCAATCATTAGAAACATATATAATGTTCCGAATAAAGCAGAAAACAATGGAACTTCAAGAAGAATTAACAGCAAAAAACAGAGCACCTATATATTTATCAATGGGTGCACCAATTCAGGCACCACCAAAATTTGTAACGGATAAATTGATTGAAATATTACAAACAAACCCAAGTGTACATACGTATTCAACACCAAAAGGCGAAGGCTGCTTTGTAACAGCTGTTCAAGAAAGAATGAAAAACAGATACGGTGTAGAACTTGATAAAACAGAAATCCATTCTTTAATCGGCTCAAAAGAGGGTATTGCAAACTTTATAAGAGCGTTATGCAATCCGACAACAGATGAAAAAGAAAAAGATATCATAATGATTCCAGACCCGGGATATGCATCTTACGGCGAAATGATAAAGGTTTCAGGCGGTATCGGATATTCAGTTCCTTTGACTAAAGAAAACAACTACATGCCAGACTTGGAAGAAGTTTTTGAGCAAATTTCCAAAGACGGATATGATAATAAAAAAGTTAAGGCATTAATAATTAATTACCCGAACAACCCGTTAGGAGCTGCTTGTACAGTTGATTATTTACAAAAAGCAGTAGATTTTTGTAAAAAACATAACATTATTTTGATGAGTGATGCAGCATATATCGATATGGGTTTTGAAGGTACGGAAATGCCTGTAAGTGCATTGACTTGCGACGGTGCAAAAGATGTAACCATTGAGTTTTACAGTTTTTCAAAACCTTATGCAATGACAGGCTGGCGACTTGGCTGGGCATGCGGAAACAAAGAACTTGTCAGCATGCTTGGTAAAATCAAATCCGTAATTGACTCAGGTATTTATAAACCTTTACAAATGGCAGGTGCAGCAGTATTGAACAGTATTGAGGGTGATGAATACATTGTAAAAGCCCGCAAAGGATTTAAAGTAAAACAAGACATATTGACAGAAGGCTTTAAAGAATTGGGCTGGGATATAGATAATTTATATATTCCGTCAGCAACATTCTATTTGTGGCTTCCTATTCCGCCTAAATACAAAAAATCAGAAGATTTTACAAATGACGTTTTGAAAACATCGGGTGTTGTACTTGTTCCGGGTAGTGCTTTTGGAAAATACGGCGAAGGCTGGTTCAGAATTTCAGCAGTTTCCGCAGACGGACAACTCAAAGAAGTCATCGAAAGATTAAAAAATGACGGTTTTAGGTTTGAATAATGATTGCAATCACTGATTATAAAGCAGGAAATATAAAAAGCATTACAAACATACTTGACTCGTTCAACGAAAAATATATTATATCAGCAGACAAAAAAGATATACTGTCTGCTGATGCAATTATTTTTCCAGGACAAGGTCACTTTGGTCAAGCTGTTGAAAAGTTAACACAATACAAATTAATAGAAATATTAAAAGAAGCAGCATGTGATAAAAAAATTAAATTTTTGGGTATCTGCTTAGGATTACAAATACTATTTGAAAAAAGTGAAGAAGCAGAAAACACAAAAGGACTTGGCATTTTCAAAGGGAAAGTTGTAAAATTCAAAGGCTGCAAAATTCCGCAAATAGGCTGGAATAACATAATTACAACACATAACAACAGTTATTTGCCACAAGATTATTTTTATTTTGTAAATTCATACTACACAATTCCGGAAGATTCACAAATCATTTCTTCATACGCAGAATACGGCGGTATTAAATTTTGTGCCTCAATTGAGCATAAAAATATAACAGCAGTACAATTCCATCCCGAAAAAAGTTCAAATGCCGGAAGAAAATTTTTTGAAAATTGGCTTTACAAGAATTAGTAGTTACTTTTATTGTAAAATTATGTTAAAATATTCTCAAATTGCAGTAAAAAAAATCCTGATATGGGTATGAATTAAAAAGATAGTATAATACGGAGTCAAAGTGAACAATTTCATAAAATTACATCTACAAAGGATAAGAAATTTTTTACAATTTGCACAATCGTACATAATCCGTAATAATCCGATAAAAATTTTTATGGATACGGTAACGTCACAATTGCGTGATTTTTTGACATTCAGTAAAAAAATGAAAATGGCGAAATATCGTGTTAATTATCAAAGATACAAACTTGATCAAATGCAAAAGTTGATTGCACAAAATAATGAACACGTATTTTTAAAAGGCAGAACTTTAAACGAAACGAGATAAACATGGGATACGCATTATTATTTGCAAGACAGTTAGCAAATACCGCAAGAAAAAACAGATTAAATTATGAAGTAATGAATGTTCAAAATAAAAAGAATAACATTACAAATCAGATAACATTATTACAAAATTGTATTAATATGTTACCGAAAGATTCTCAAGAAGTGGTATTTTTGGAATTTCAAAAACAAATGTTGGCGGAAACTATGAAATTTTTAGATACAAGAATAGCAAGCCTTCAAGCACAAGCACAAAAAGCTGAAGCAGAAGAAACACCAATTGCGGAAGCCTTAACAAATCAAATTTCGTTATCAACTCCACAATATATGGGTTAGTGAAAAAATACCTCAATGAGGTATTTTTTTTGTGAAAAATTTGACAAATTGCTTGTTTTCAAAATAAAATGAGAATATGAAAGTTAAACTTGAAGATTTATCACAAGCTAAAGACGGAATACTTAATTTTGAATTTGAGGACACTCCGGAAAACATAGATTTATTGGAGCCGGCAAAAGCAAAATTGACAGTAAAGAAGTTAGGTGGCGGTTACATCAATATAAAAGGTGTAATAGAAGGCAAATTAAAAGCAACCTGCGATAACTGTTTAAAAGATTTTATACAACCTTTAAAAACAGAAATTGACGAAACATTTGCTGAAAAAGCTTTATACGAAGAGTATAAAGAAGAAACAGAAATCAAAGATAATTTCTTTGTAACAGATTTAAACGGTGCAGAAGAAATTGACTTAACAGATTTAATGTATCAATCCTTAATATTAGCTGTACCAAATAAACTTGTTTGTGATATAAATTGTATGGGCGATGAAGAAATTAATAAATACATTAAAAAAGAAATTCAAGACCCGAGATTAGAAATTTTTAAGACAATAAAAACAGAAAAGGACAATTAAAATGGCAGTTCCAAAGAAAAGAACGGGAGCATCATCCCAAGGACACAGAAGAGCAAACTGGAAAGCAACAGTTCCTGCAGTAACAAATTGTAAGAATTGCGGAGCTTTGGTTCCGACACACACAGTATGTCCTGAATGCGGACAATACAAAGGTGTTGTTGCAAGCAAAAAAGCAGTAGCAGAAAAAGCAGAATAACAGATAAAAGATAGTTACGGGAAAAACAGGAATGACGAGAATAGCTGTAGATGCAATGGGCGGAGATTATGCTCCGAGAGCAATCGTAGAAGGTGCGGTATGGGGTGCATACGAATATAATGTTCCCATAGAATTGGTCGGAAAAGAAGACAAAATCCATGCTGAACTTGACAGAATAAAACAAGAAGGCATAGTGTATTCCGGAAACGGAATGTTCAAGCCAAAAAGAATCAAAATTGATCCTGATAAGCTTGACATAAAAATTACGCACGCAAGTGAAACGATTGAAATGGGAGAAGCTCCGGGACAAGCAATAAGAAAGAAGAAGAATTCTTCGATAGTATTGTCAGTTGCAGCTGTAACAAAAGGTAGTTCAGATGCTGTTGTAGCGGCTGGATCAACCGGTGCAGCTATGGCATCAAGCTTGTTTGGTTTAGGCAGATTACCGGGAATTGACAGACCGGCAATTTGCTTAACATTACCGTCAATGAAAAAACCTGTAGTTATTATAGATGGTGGTGCTAACGCTAATAGCACACCTGATATGTTATTTCAATTTGGTATTATGGGTTCTACTTTTGCTAAGAATATTTTAGGGATTGATAATCCAAGAATCGGTGTATTAAACATTGGTGAAGAAAGAGGCAAAGGTAATGAACTTGTTCAGGCAGCATACAACATGTTTGAACAGAAAAAAGAACACTTAAACTTCATTGGAAACATAGAAGGTAAAGAGGTATTTTTAGGAAATTGTGATGTAATAGTTTGCGATGGTTTTGTCGGAAACGTAGCTTTAAAAACAATTGAGGGTGCATCTTCAATGTTATTCTTCATGATAAAGAATGAATTTAAAGAAAACATCATATCAAAAGTTATCGGACTTCTTGCTAAGCCATTTATGAAAAAGATTTATACAAAGATTAATTATGAAGAATTTGGCGGAGCTTTACTTCTCGGAGTAAAAGGCATAACTGTAATTTGTCATGGACGTTCAACTGCTTATGCAATAAAAAATGCTATAAGGGTTGCTAAAGATGCCGTTGAAAAAGAAGTTAACAAGAAGATTGAAGAATTCTATCAATCATCGTTGAACGCATAATTTCAAAGCAAGAAACATTAATCGGAAACAAATTTATGAGAAATATTCCCATAATGATTTCAGGTGTGGATTTTTATGTACCTGAAACCATAGTGACAAATGATGATATAGCCACGTTGGTCGAAACAAGTGATGAGTGGATTAAAACAAGGACGGGAATTTCCGAGCGTAGAGTCGTTTCCGGCAATCAAACTTCAATTACTATGGGCATTGAAGCTGCTTTGCGATTGATTTCAAAGCAAAATGTTGATGTAAAATCTATCGATTTAATAATTTCGGCAACTTCAATTCCTGCGAAGGCATATCCTGCTGTTGCTTGTGAAATTCAAGCTGCAATCGGTGCAGTTAATGCCGCAGCTTTCGACATAACAGCGGCATGCTCGGGCATGATTTATGCAATGAGTATTGCAAAAGCTTATATTTCGTCGGGCATGTATAAAAAGGTTTTACTTGTCATGACTGATGCAAATTCAAAATTTGTAGATTGGTCAGACAGAAGTGTTTGCTGTATTTTCGGTGACGGGGCAGGTGCTATGTTACTTGAAGAATCTATTGACGACAAAGATGATATTGAAGCAATTGATTTGACTGCAATGGGTGAATTAGGTGAATATATTTCACTCGAAATTTCGGGAAAAAACTGTCCTTTAGTTGAAGAAAATGAGCAAAAGCCCATGTTTATTCACATGGCAGGCAGAGATGTTTACAAATTTGTAATGACTATTTTGCCCGATAAAATTCAACAAACTTTAAATAAAGCAAATTTAACAGCAAAAGACATAGATTATTTTGTTCCACACCAGGCTAATATGAGAATTACAGATGCACTTTCTGAACGTATTGGTTTTGAACCTGCTAAAGTAATTGTAAATATTCAAAAATACGGTAATACGTCGGCGGCCTCTGTTCCGATAGCTTTAACAGAAAGTATCAGAAACGGAAAAATAAAATTGCCATGTAAAGCTTTGTTAACAGGATTTGGCGCAGGCATGACATGTGGAAACGCAATAGTCAACTTAAGAGAAGGAATTGCATAATGAAAAAAACAGCTATAATTTTTCCCGGACAAGGATCCCAAGTCATTGGAATGGGTAAAGATTTATATGAAAAATTTGAAACAGCTAAAACTGTTTTTAAAACGGCAGATGAAGCACTTGGATACAGTATTTCAAAAATTTGTTTTAATGGACCTGATGAAGAATTAAAGAAAACAAAAAATACCCAACCAGCTATTTTAACAACTTCTTTGGCATGCCTTGAAGTTTTAAGAGAAAATACAGATTTAAATATAGTTGCAACAGCCGGTCATAGTTTAGGAGAATATGGTGCTTTATATCTTTCAGGTGTATTGAGCCTTGAAGATGCAATTAAAATTACAGGAAAAAGAGCTGAATTAATGAATGAAGCAGCAAATGAAACAGATGGTTCAATGGCAGCTGTTTTAGGACTTACAGAAGACGTTGTAAAAGAAGGTTTAGATGAATTAAAACAATATGGAAAAATTTCCGTTGCAAATTATAATTGTCCGGGTCAAATCGTAATAACGGGAGAAAAAGCTGCTATTGAAAAATCAATAGATGTTTTAAAAGGAAAAGGAGCTAAGCGAGTTATAGAACTTGCTGTATCAGGGGCTTTCCATTCAGAATTAATGAAAACCGCAGCTGATAAATTTGCAGAATTTGTAAAAAATTATGATTTCAAAAATGCAAACATACCTGTTTACGAAAATACGGATGCAAAGGCTATTACAGATGGTAACGATTTGCAAAACAGAGTTTCTAAACAGATTTACTCATCTGTTCACTGGACAGAAACAATAAATAATATGATTCAAGACGGTGTAGAAATATTTATCGAAGTCGGAGCCGGAAAAGTTTTGGCGGGATTGAACAAAAAGATAAATTCTGAAATAATAACATACAATGTATACGATTCAGAATCATTACAAACTGTTTTGAACGAATTAAAATAAGGAGAAAAAAATGGGTGAAAAGCAAGTAGCATTAGTAACCGGCGGTTCAAGAGGCATTGGAAAGGCGTGTGCTTTGGAACTTGCAAAAGCAGGTTTTGATGTGGCTGTTATATATGCAGGCAACGAAGTTGCAGCAAACAATACAGTTACAGAATTAAAAGATTTAGGCTCAGACGCACAAGCATTCAAAGTTGATATTTCTAATGAAGAAAATGTTAACGAAGGAATTGCTGCTGTAATTGAAAAATACGGCAGAATTGATGTTTTGATAAATAATGCAGGAATAACTCGTGACGGCTTATTTGTAAGAATGAATTCTACAGACTGGAATGCAGTAATCAATACAAATTTGAGCGGAGCATACTACGTTTCGAAACCAGTTGTAAAATTAATGATGAAACAACGCTCTGGCTCAATAGTAAATATTTCAAGTATAGTCGGTGTTATGGGTAATGCAGGTCAAGCTAATTATTCAGCAGCTAAAGCCGGTTTAATCGGTTTTACAAAATCACTCGCTAAAGAATTAGGAGCAAGAAATATTCGAGTAAATGCAATTGCACCGGGCTTTATTCAAACCGATATGACAAAAGATTTAGATACAGAAAAAATGTCAGAACATATTCCGCTTAAAAGGCTCGGAGATGCACAGGATATCGCTGTTACAGCTAAGTTTTTAGCAGTAGACGGTAAATATATTACAGGTCAAGTCGTCGGTGTCGATGGTGGTCTTGTAATATAAGTTTTTAAATTTTGTAAATATCTTTGCAAGATTAAATTTAGCAAGTATAATATAGAAGTAAATGTTAAACTAAATAGTTAAAATGAGGTAATACAAACATGAGTACAGTTTTTGACAGAGTAAAAAAAGTAGTAGTTGATCAATTAAGCGTTGAAGAAGGATTAGTAACTCCTGAAGCAAGCTTTACAGCTGATTTGGGTGCAGATTCATTGGATACAGTTGAATTGGTTATGGCTTTTGAAGAAGAATTCGGTTGCGAAATTCCTGATGAAGAAGCTGAAAAAATTGCAACAGTTCAAGATGCAGTAAACTACATTGAAGCTCATTCATAGTTTATATAAAGTAAGATATAGAAAATACGAGGGGTATGATTTTTGTTCTCCTCGTATTTTAGTATAAAGGAAGATAGTATGACAAAAAAACGAGTTGTAGTAACAGGCATGGGTGTAGTATCTCCATTTGGAGTTGGAGTAGATACATTATGGACAAATTTATTAGAAGGAAATAGCGGCATCAGGACATTCCAAAACATCAACCCTGATGATCATCTTGTAAAAATCGGAGGAGAAGTAAAAGATTTTAATCCTGAAGATTACATTGATGCAAAAGAAGCGAAAAGAATGGATAGATTCATTCAATTTGCAGTTGTTGCAGCTGATGAGGCATGCAAGAATTCTGGACTTGAATTAGATAAAGAAGATAAAACAAGAATAGGTGTAGTAGCCGGCTCAGGAGCAGGCGGTTTCATGACTATTGAAAAAAATCATAAAGCTATGCTTGAAAAAGGCTATCATAAATGTTCACCATTTACAGTTCCTATGCTCATAACAAACATGGCAGCAGGAAAAATAGCTATAAAATATGGTTTAAAAGGTCCAAACAAAGCAGTCGTTTCGGCATGTGCAACAGGTGCTCATTCAATTGGTGATGGTGCAAGACTCATTCAATATGGCGAATGTGATGTTGTTTTTGCAGGTGGATCAGAAGCTATAATTTGTAACTTAGGAATTGGTTCTTTTACAAGTGCAAGAACGTTATCGAAGCACAACGACGAACCGGAAAAGGCATCAAGACCCTATGACAAAGACAGAGATGGTTTTGTAATGGGAGAAGGAGCTGGTATCGTAGTTTTAGAAGAATTAGAACACGCTAAAAAACGTGGTGCGAAAATTTATGCAGAACTTGTCGGATATGGCCAAAGTTGTGATGCTTATGATCCTGTTGCTCCCGATCCGGAAGGTAATGGTGCTGAACTTGCAATAAAAAAGGCTCTTACAGAAGCTGAACTTTCTACCAATGACATTCAATATGTTAACATGCATGGAACAAGTACACATCTTGGAGATATTGCCGAATCGAATACAGTTGCAAGAATTTTTGGAGATAAAGAACAAAACAAAAATTTACTTGTAAGTTCAACAAAATCTATGACCGGTCACATGATTGGCGGTGCCGGCAGTGTTGAATCAATTGTTTGCATAAAAACAATAAATGATGGTATCGTTCCTCCAACAATAAATCTTGAACATCAAGATGAAGAAGTTGCAAATTTAGACTATGTTCCTAACAAGGCACGAAAACATGAAGTTAATGCTGCTATGAATAACTCATTTGGTTTTGGTGGTTGTAATGCAGTTTTAATTTTCAAAAAATACGAGAATTAATTATTTCAATATTTGTTAAGCAAATCGGATTAAGTATCCGATTTGCTTTTTAAGGGCAACAATTGGGGAATGAAAAATGACAAAAAAAAATTTTTTTTCTTTAATAGACATATTGGGAATATTTTTAGTAACCTTTATAGTGTATAAAACTTTATTACCTTGTGGAAAAGTTTGTACTTTTTATGACGATGATTTAATATCACCTTTTTATACATTTGGTGTTAGTTTACCATTATCTAATCCTTTCTCGGCTTTTTTAACAAGTTCTCATACAAGTTGGGTTTTCTCTTTATTCCATGTTTTAACAGTAAGAATATTACCTATAACATTTGGCATTCATCCACAAATTTTTGCGCAAACAGTATTTTTTCCTTTTGCTTGCTTCATTTTTACCATCTATTTATATTCAGTTGCTAATAATTTTAATAAATATTCGAAAACTAAACATTTAACTTTTATTTTGGCCTTAATTTTATTTCCGCTAACAATTTCCATTTTGAGGAAGTGTGACTTTTTTTGGATTTTTACACAATGTTGTTGGTTTTATGCTTATGTATTTATGCTTTTATTCGGAATTGTTGCTTTTTGCGAACTTCAAGCTATTTATGTAAATAAAGAACATTTTTCTAAAAAAAGATTGATTACATTACTTGTGTTAATATTCCTGTTAGGCGGATGTTATGAATTTTACAAATTTATTATTTGCTCAACAGTTGTTTTGGGATTATGCTTTGATAAAATATTTACAAAAGATTCTATTTGCAATAAAAAATCAATAGCTTTTTTAATATATACTTTGTTTTGTAATACTTTTTTATTTTTAATACCATTTTCTATCATTCACAATAATTCTTACGTAAAGCTTTTTAGTTTTAATGAATTTATAAATTTTATTCCATCGTATTTTCAAGAATATTTGCATTACGTTATTTGTGACAATGCTATATTTTATGTTTTAATAGTTGGACTATTATTGCTTATAAATGCTTTTGGTGAAGACAAGTTAAAGAATAAGAGGTTCTTTATTTATACTTTTTCAACATTGTTGTCTGTTTTTTTGTACAACTTTGTAATTATAATAGGATCTAACGTCAGTTATTATAGTTCAATTTTAGCTCATTCAGGTGTAAGGTTCTGCAATTCAACGGTGTTATTATGCTTGTTTTTGTCTTGCCTTAGTTATTTTATTTCAAATACTGAATGTAAAAAACCTGTTTTAATAGGATTGATTATTGCTTCGATTTTATATGGAACATATGTAAATAAAGAAACATTTAAATATGAAGAATATATTATACCTTATGGGAATATCAGACAATATCATTATGTTTTAGAAAAATTCTTTGTTATTAACAGTTTAAATAAACCTGTTTTTTACAACTATTATGAAGCAAAAAGCCTATTTAATAATTACATAATTTCTTATTATACTTATATATACCAAACATCTTTACCATTCTCTGCTTATAAACCAATTTTAATAACAGATGATAAATATTCACAACCAAACAAAAATCACTATGAGGCCATCAGGGATTTAATGATTCAAAAATGCAAAGAAGTAACCGGATATCAAATAACAAAAGAAGAATATGAAAAAATGGATTTCCAAAGCTTGTATAAATTCAGAGGAAATAACTTATAGAAAATTAAGCGGCTTGATTCATTTTGAATTAAGCCGTTTTTATCTGATGTCTTTATCTTCGTACATTAATGACCATATAAGGGCACAAACCCAACCTACAAAAGTCATTCCAAAGAACAAGTTTACTAAAAATATTGCAAATGTATTCTTTTTATTTCTGATTAAAGCAATAAAAGTTGGTAAAAAATAGCCAAATATAGATAAAAATAGTAAAAATGTTAATAAAAAAATTAAGAATAACATAAAGCCCCCCTTGGAAATATTTTAGCACTGAATAAGGATTGTTCAATTACTCAAAACAGAACAATTAGTATACTTATATTTCTTTGTCAAAATATCTTAAAATTTCAACAAGAGTATTAGTATTTCCTAAATTACCAGATTTTGTAACGATGAAACGAGCTTCTAAATCAGCACATAATGGAATTGCAGGAGCAACAGCATCAATAATTTGCAAACACGATATATTCAAAGCATCTAAACATTTATGAGAAGTTTCTCCTCCAACAGTAATCAAAATAACATCTTTTTGCGACATAATCACACTTGTAATTTCTGCAAGGTAGTCACAAATCATTGAAATAAATGCCTCACGAGATATTTCTTTCTCAAACAACATAACTGTCATAGCATCAGGATCTTGAAACAAGGATGAAGTATGAATTACAACTGTGTTTTTATGATTTAGATTTTTAACAGCTCGTTCAATGATATCATCACGTTCATAACCTAAAATCTGTTCGGGTGTAATCTCGATAGAATATACATTTTCAACATTTTCATCAAGTTCAAGCTTTTTAATTTGAGAAGCAGCAAGCTCTGTTGCTGAACCGGAAACTACGAGTTTAGGTAGTTCTGGTATCGTTTTAGAAATCTTATGATATTTTGCCTCAGGGAAAATAATATCGCATAATGCTTGTGCAGCACCGGCAGAACCACATGGTAAAATTCTTGTATTACATTTTTTAACAGCAAACATGACTTGTTCAATATCAACAGATGAAACAGCATCTGCAACTATCAAACGTTTCCCTTGGGATATTAACTCATTTAATTTTGATAATATAGGACCGGCACCTTGTTTGACTATGTTTAATTCAATTAAAGCAACAGAATTTTTTTCCTCATCAGGCAAACCATTTCTCAAAACAGTTGGAATGTGAGATTCATAAATAGGAGCTCTCGGATCACGAGCAAATTCCGTTCTTTCAATCGGAACGCCTTTTAATAAATGATACCCACCAACAGTTATTCTTCCCTCATTTGGGAAAGCAGGCATAATTAAGGCTGCTTCATAATCTGTAGCCTCAATAATACCCAATATTTCCATAGCAATATTGCCACGAATTGTCGAATCTATTTTTTTGTAAATATTATCGATTTTTAAATTCTCAATTATAGCTGATGCAGCATCTTTTGCTCTTTGTTTTGCTTCATCAGAATCTATATTTCTACTTTCGGTAGAAACAGCCCAAACCTGTGTATGAGCAAGAGCTTGAGGAATATCATCATAGCTTGTTAAAACCTGTGTACTACAGCCTTTTACATGAAATTGTAATGCCGTATCATTTGCACCTGTTAAATCATCAGCAATTATTGCTACACCATCGGAAAATAACATATTTTAGTTCTCCGATTTTTTTCCAAGAAGTCTGATTTGATTTGCATTAATTAAATAAAAATCATTTTCTTTTCCGTCTTTGCTTGTATATTTATTTACATTCAATCTGCCTTCTAACCACATTAATGAACCTTTTTTGATGTATTCACAAGCAAACTCAGCTGTTTTGTCCCAAGTTTCTACATTAAACCAGTCAGTTATTTCAGCTTTTGTTTTAGAATCCCATCTTGAAACAGCGAGAGAAAAAGAAGCCTTACACTTACCTGATTCGAAATATTTAATTTCTGCATCTTTGCCGGCACGACCGACTGCTAAAACTGAATTCATATACATACCTTTATAAATAATTAATATCTGAATTCATTATGGGTGAAAACCGTTTTTTTTGCAAATTTTATGGGGTTTTGTATTAAGATTGTTACTAAATTTCGAGATATTTTTTGTCTGTTAAAAAAGAAATTGCTTCATCTTTTGTCAAAATTTCTCCATCAAGCTGCATTTGATAAAGTTTTTTGACAATATCTCCAAGTTCTTTTGATTGAGGGATTTTCGTTAATTCCATAACTTCACTGCCAGATAAAAAAGGTTTTGGTTTTGCTTGTGTTTCTCCGTAATCAAAGCACTCTTGAAGTAAAATAGACAAATCTGAAAGATTTTTTATTACCATTTCATAAGTTACATCTTTTCCAAGAGCAGAAAGCCTGTCAGACATAGCTAAAACAATTATATCAACAAAATATGGATACATTTTTCTGTAAAATTTTAAACGAGCCTTTGAACCGACAGTTTCTTGCCATACCAGAGCTGACGGATAAATATGGTATTTAATCATACTTTGAACGTAGGATATTTGCTTTTTAGAAAATTTCAATTCTTTTAAAATAGGAACAACTTTTTTTGAACCGACATCATCATGTTTTATAAATCTGTGACGTCCGGTTTCTTCATCTATAGACCAAGTATCAGGTTTTCCTATATCATGCAAAAACCCTGCAAGTTTTAATAATGCTCTGCGAGAAAAATTACCAAATTCAACATTATCCAACAAATCTTTTGATTTTTTATCCAAATCATTGTAGTTCTTTTCAATTTGATTGACAGTTTCAATAAGATGATGAAACAAATCTAAATGATGATGAGTATTTGTAGGAATTATTTTTACTTCGTTCATAACAGGGAAAATTTCCGTTAACAGACCTGTTTCGTCCATTTTTAAGAGAGCAAAATGTGCATATTTTCCTTCAAATAATTTTAATAATTCAGTGTTAACACGTTCTTTTGCAGATTTATTAATGTTTTTGTAATTACTTTTTATGAAATTTGTAATTTGTTCGTCTATATCGAAATTATATTTCGCCGCAAATCTATATACACGAAGCATTCTAAGAGGATCATCTAAGAAATTTTTCAAATCAAAAGTTCGAAGAATTTTGTTTTGTAAATCTTTGAAAGGTAATTCATTGTTATCAATGAACTTCTCAGAATTTATATCATATACAATTGCATTAATCGTTAAATCTCGTCGGTTAATATCTTTTATTAAATCGTCGTCAAGCATCGCAGAAATATCAAAATAATTTACTTTATCAGGCATAACTACACGATAAATTTTATTTTTTTCGTCGAGTACTATAAAATGAGAATTAGTATTATTAGCAATATTTTTTGCGATTTTTTCAGCAAATTCAGATTTTACTATTAAATCTCTATCATGAGAAACATCACCGAAATATAAATCTCTAATAAAACCACCAACAAGAAAACAATCAAAATTCTTGACAAACGGCTTAATTAATTTAATATATTCATCATTTAAGATTTTTTTTTCAATCATTTGAAACCTCTTGGATAATTCCAAATATTGCTGCTGTCAATGCAGTATCAGCCCTCATAATAAGATTTCCGAGAGAAATTTCTGCCAAATTGTATTTTTCAAAAAGCTCAAACTCTCTCTTTGAAAAGCCACCCTCACAACCTATTATAGCAAGAATTTTGTCACCTTTTGTATATTTGTTATCTTTGAAATAATTTTTTATACTATATTTTTTTGCACGCTCTGAAAACACAAGAATCTTGTCATATTCACAAAGCTCGTTATTAAAAAATTCATCAAAATATTTTGGAGATGTAACAATTGGAAAATCTGCTCTTTCACATTGTTTTACTGATTCATCCGCAATTTTTTGAAACTTGTCTGCCTTTGCCTTAATAATATTTTCGCTTACTGCACAATTATCCGAAATCAGAGGAATGATTGTTTTTACCCCTAACTCGGTTGCTTTTTGAATTGCTGAAAAATCAGCATCCTGTTTTAAAACACATCTTGCAACCGTAATATCAATATCCAATTCTCTAAAAGAAGGATATTCTTGCAATATTTTGGTTGTTAAACAATTTCTTTCAACAGAAAGTACATTTGTTTCGTATTGAATTTTATTTTCATCAATAAGCAAAAGTTTTTGACCACACTTAATTCTTCTTGCATTTACAAGGTGATTAAGGAGTTCTTTGTCCGTTATCTTAATTATATGGTCATTTATCAATTGAGAATTTATAAAGAAATGCGGCATAAAATTATTATACACCATGCCAGATAAAAAATATATTTTAATATATAATGAAAAAAGTTGGAGAATATTATGACAATTATAAATTGTAATTTAGTCGAAGATACCGTTTACAAACTTTGCAAACAGGCAGCAGAAGAACTTTCTAATACTTCTTACGATAAAATACTTGTACAATATAAAAAAAACAAAAGCAAAAAGCTTGGATTAATATTAAATAATGCTCATAAAGCTGATTTAACTAAGCGACCTCTTTGTCAAGATACAGGAACAGTTCATATATTTCTTGAAATAGGAAACGAAATTTCATTTTCATCAGACTTATATTCTGCAATTAATGAAGGTGTAAAAAAAGCCTACATAGAAAATTTTTACAGAAAATCAATTATAGAAAATTCATTTTTATCTGCGAAAAACACAGAAACAAATACACCAACACTGATTAATACAGATTTTGTTTCAGGAAACCAACTAAAAATAATGGTTTTGCTTAAAGGTGCAGGCTGTGATAATGTTACTGAATTAAAAATGTTTAATCCATCTTTAACAACGGAAGAATTGATTGAATACGAGGTAAAATTGATATCCGAACGTGCTAAAAATGCATGCCCGCCGTCATTTGTTTCTATTGCAATCGGAACAAGTGCGGCAGATTCTGTTAAAACAGCAGAAAAAGCGTATTTTTCAAGCAACTGTGACTTACCTGAAATTTCAGAAAAAATATTAGACTGTGTTAATAAAAATGCAAATAATTATGAAAATTATCTTGCTGCAGATATTAAAATAACATTAAAACCTCATCATATGGCAAGTATACCGGTAGCAACAGTGTTCAACTGCCATTCATTAAGAAAATCAATGGCTATAATAAAAAATAATTCCGTTGAATTCTTAGATATTGTCCCCAAATATCAACAGATACAATCGGGCAAAAGTGATTATAAAGAAGTTTTTACCTATGATGTAGATGCTTTAAAAAGTTTACAAGAAGGTGAAAATATCTTACTTTCAGGAGAAATTTTAATAGCAAGGGATGCTGCTCACAAAAAAATGCTTGAATATAAAAATACTGGCAAAAAATTACCTTTTGAAATAAAAGACAAAATAATATTTTATGCTGCACCATGTCCGCCTAATAAGTCTGAAATAGTAGGTCCAATAGGTCCTACAACTGCTCACAGAATGGACAAATACTTAAAGGAATTCCCTGAAATTGCGGCAACGATAGGCAAGGGTGAACGCTCTGAAACTGCGAAAGAAATAATAAAAAATAATAATTCAGTGTATTTTCAAGCTGATGGAGGAATAGCAACACTTCTCGCTTCTTGCATTGAAGATTATAAAATTATCGCCTTTGAGGAACTTTCAACAGAGGCGGTAAGTTGGGCAAAAATTAATAAACTGCCTTTAAAAGTTGCAATTTCTCCAAATAAAAAAGAGTCGACATAATCGACTCTTTTTTTGTTATAACGTTAAGTATTATTTTGATTTTTTCAAATATGTTGTATCTTTTATTTTTAATGCAAAATAAGGAACATCAGCATTTTTTGAGCGAATGTACAAAACAAACGGCTTGTCAAATTTATAAATTTTCTTGATATCTTCAGGAAACAAAGCCATTTTTGTAACGCTCATAACTGCTTCATTTCTTATTTTTGCTCCGTTTTTATCAAGTGAAAATTCAATATCTTCAAGTGCCGAATCAACAACAAGGTTTGTATTCACAATACGTTTCCCTGTTATTTTGTCATATTTTATACTTTTCTTGAAATCGATTTGCGGAATAATAAGTTCTGCTTCTGAATCAAATTCCAAATTAGTCTTTTTAGAAAGTTTGTTTTGATAAAAATCGTCCCAAATTTCAAAAACTTTTCTGTTTGTGTTGTCTGTAACCAAAATAATTTCATCACCTGATTTAGTCGCAAGTTTTACGGCAAAATCGTTTGAATTGTTGTAATATACAGGTGAAACAAAGTTTTTGTATTTTTCGGTATTGGTTGTTATGCCGAAATATTTAAAGTAGTCTTTTGAATTATTGAACGGCTGTGAATTTAAATCCATATATGCTTTTGAAAAAAGAACATCTTTTTTGAACATAGCATAAAGAACGTATCTGTCATCTGCTTTTTTTGTCCATTCAATAGACTCTAACAAATTGCTTTTTTCATGAAACTTTCTTTTTAATTCTTTTTCTATTTTCTTTTTTGTTGCAAAAGTCTGTTTTCCGATAGTTTTGTATAAATCATTTTTTGAAACCATCGATTCTTTTAATCTTTTTTTGTTCAAATCATTTACAATATCAGGATTACCTCCGACTAAAACCACATTTCCTTTTACCAATTTATCAGAAAAGTCATTCCATATAAGTTGGAATGCAGGTGTGAAAAAATCTTGGAATTGGTTATATTCGTGTGTTTGTTGTAATATTGCTGCTTCAACTTTATTATTCGCCGATTGTTTATCAGCTGCAGCAGGAGTTCCTTTTGCACAACCGCATAATAATGTTGAAAATAATCCCAATACAGCTAATGAGGTTATTAATGTTTTTTTTATTTTTCTCATATTTTCTCCTTAAAACCACGAAACTACCGATTTTGAATGATGAGTGTTTCTTATGCCTTTTTTATAATATTCATCGTAATTTTTTGCCAAATCTTCATTTAATCGTTTAATTTCATTTTCAACTTTTAATCTTGCTGCTTCCATTTGTTCTTCTGTTGCATCATTAGAAATATAAATCGGTTCACCGTACAAAGCAATAGCATTTACAAACAATAACGGGATTAACAATTTATCCCAAGTCGGCAATTTTAAAATACATTTTGATTTGGTTTGCCAAGCCATTGGAATTATAGGTGCACCGCCGGTTTTGGCAATTTGCACTACCCCGGGTTTTACAACTCCGACAGGACCTCTCGGACCATCAATCGCAATAGCTGCCGAACAACCGTTTTTTACTTTATCAATTAATTCTAAAGCCGCAGTTGCTCCGCCTCGTTTTGATGAACCTCTGACAGAATTTATTCCTACTCTGCCTCCTGATGCTGCAATTAAATCACCATCAGTTGAACGGCTTATCATTGAATACATATTTTCTCGATTTAAAATTGAATATAATCCGCATTGTTGAGAGTGCAATACGGCAAAAACATAATTTTTATTTTCAACGTTAGGGTGATTAACATTTTTGAACACCATAATGTATGAATTTAATAAAAATAAAATTTGCCCGAAAAAACTTGCTATTTTTACCTTTACAACTTCATGTGGTCTTCTTGTTTCTTTAATTGCCATAGATATCCCTTAAAATTAAAAAAGCGGCAAGACATAATGTCCCGCCGCTTAAAATGTGATATTAAGCATTTAAGTATGCTTTTACTTCGTTAGCAAGGTTCTTTGCATCTAATTTGATTCCAGGTCCCATCGTTGTTGTGAGATAAACCGATTTCAAATAAGTTCCTTTTGCTGCTGACGGTTTAGCTTTGATAATAGCTTCTGCAAATGTTGCAAAGTTATTCATCAAATCTTCAGTTGAGAATTGAGCCTTACCAATAGGACAGTGAATCATGCCCTGTTTGTCTGCTCTAAATTCAACTTTACCAGCCTTAGCATCTTTGACAGCTTTAGCTACATCAACAGTAACTGTACCTGTCTTGGGGTTCGGCATTAAACCTTTAGGTCCCAAAACACGACCTAATTTACCTAACATAGGCATACAATCAGGAGTTGCGATTAAGGTGTCGAATTCGAACCAACCACCTGAAATTTTATCGATGATTTCTTCTGCTCCTGCTGCATCTGCTCCTGCATCAAGTGCTTCACTTGCCTTAGCACCTTTAGCTATAACGCAAACACGAACTGTTTTACCAAGACCCGCAGGAAGTACAACCGTGCTTCTGATTTGTTGGTCTGCGTGTTTAACGTCGATACCTAAACGCATGTGGCATTCAACTGTTTCATTGAATTTTGAAACTTCGCCCGATACTTTTTGGAGCATCTTTATAGCATCAATAGCTGTCGAAGGTTGAACGAAATCCTTCATCAACTCTTGAATTTTTTGTTGTTTTTTAGTTTCTTTTGACATTTTTATCTCCTTTCGCGGTACAAACGGGAGTCACCCCTTCCGCTTATTAATCAACTACGGTTACACCCATTGCCTTACATGAGCCTTTAATCATTTCAACTGCTGCATCAAGAGTTGTTGCATTTAAGTCTTCCATCTTGATTTTTGCAATGTCTTCGAGTTGAGCTCTTGTAATTTGTCCGACTTTTACTTTGTTCGGTGTAGCTGAACCGCTTTGAAGGTTGATTGCCTTTTTAATAAGTACAGCTGCCGGGGGTGATTTTGTTACAAATGTGAATGATCTGTCTTCATAAACATCAATAACTACCGGAATAATGTAACCAGCTTGTGATTCTGTCTTAGCATTGAATTGCTTACAAAATTCCATAATGTTTACACCGTGCTGACCGAGTGCCGGACCTACCGGCGGTGACGGATTTGCTTTTCCGGCTTGAATTTGTAGTTTAATTTTTCCTACGACTTTTTTTGCCATTTTTTCTCCTTTCGCGGTACAAACGGGTCTTACCCCTTCCGCTTATCTTATCCAACCTTTCGGTTATACTTTTTGTATTTGCTTGTATTCAAGTTCGACAGGGGTTTCTCTGCCAAATATTGATACTGTAGCTCTGAGTTTTGATTTGTCAGGATATACTTCTGTAATATCTCCGATAAAGTCTGAAAATGGACCAGAAATAATTCTGACTTTATCTCCGACTTTGACATCAAGCTCAATTTTTGTGACAGTATTTTGTGTCTTGTAAAGAATTTTCTTAATCTCGCTGTCTTTTGCAGGTATCGGTTTCTTTGCAGAACCGACAAATTTTGTAACACCTGCTGTATGTCTTACAACATACCAGCTATCTTCATCCATAATCATTTCTACAAGAACGTAGCCCGGATATATCTTTTCTTCTCTTTCCGTCTTCTTGCCATCTTTGATTTTTGTTACAGGCTTTTGCGGAACTTCAACTCTGAAGATTTTTTCACCCATATTCATATACTCTATACGTTTTTCAAGGTTTGTTTTTACCTTGTTTTCGTATCCTGAGTATGTATGAACTACATACCATCTCTTCTTTGGTAATGCTTTTTCTTTGTGATGAACATCCGTAGTTGTCTCAGTTACTTCAATATCTTTTTCGTTATTTTCGGTACTCATTTATTTTTCCTGTGTTCTTTTTTTGGATTTATACTTTCGGTATAAAACTCAATATCCACTGAAATATTAAATCCATCGACAAAATAAGCACAGTAAAAATGGTCGTTATAACAATAACTTGAATAGTTTCACCTATAACTTGCTGTTTACTTGGCCAAGTTATTTTTCCCCACTCACTTTTAACACCCTTTAAATACGTTTTAAGGGTATCAAAAAAGCTATTTCCGTTTTGTGCTGTATCTGCCATTTTTCCTCTTTTTCTATAAATCGCGCCCTGAAGGACTCGAACCCACGACATTCGGTTTTGGAGACCGACGTTCTACCAACTGAACTAAGGACGCTCTTTATATTAAACTATTTTGTTTCCTTATGCGTTGTATGTTTCTTGCATTTAGGACAGAACTTGTTCAATTCAAGTCTTTCTTTATTGTTCTTTTTGTTCTTAGTAGTGGTGTAATTTCTTTCTTTGCATTCTTCACATGCCATTACTACCATTTTATCTACTTTTCCTTTGATTCCCATGTTTTCACCTTCTATGTTTCTATCAAACAAAAGACATGCCAAACATATAGAATATTTCTATTCTATCAAATTGGTTTCTTCTGTATTCATAATAAAACAAACATAAAAATTGTCAAAATAAAATATTTTACTTGATGATTTTTATGCTTGAAGCATCAATTTTGATGGAGTTGAATTCTCTATCAACTTCTCCTGTCAAAAGTACTGTGTTTTTAGGTGTTACGGTGATGTTAAGCAATAATTCATCATCTATTTCAACAACTATTTGTGTTTTTCCGTCCGTAAACAAATATTTTTCATCTCCGACTTGCTTTATTATTTTTCCTTGTATCGAAACAAAAGAATCATCCTTCATTTTTAAAACGTTCGCAACAGGTGTTGTCGTTTGCGGAGTGTCTGCAACAAATGCCGCATTTGCAGGTATTGCCGTCATCATCAATAACACTAAAAGTTTTTTCATGCCTATCTCCTTTTTTCTCTCCATATTTATCATATTATTTCTTTGCTTTTTATAAATTCTTTTTAACATTTTGTTAACTATGCTTGAATTTTTTTTAACAGAGTTTACAATATAGGTGTACCCCCTATTGGTATAAAGGAGATGTTATGGACAATTGCAGGTCAAAAGAAACAGACAAAAAGCTTTTAATTCGGTTGAAAAGAATAGAAGGACAAATTAGAGGTATTCACAAAATGATTACCGATAATAGAGAATGTATGGATGTAATGATTCAAATTGAATCAGCAGTTTCTGCGTTAAAAGGTGTTTGGGAAGTTATAGCTGCAAATCATCTTGAAGAGTGTCTTGTAAACGAAAATGATTCTGAATCGAAAAGAAAAACTATTGAGCAAATTGTAAAACACATGAAAGATTTGAGGTAAAAAATGAGCTGTAATCACAATTCTCACCATGAACACAATCATTCCGTAAACGAAGCAAATGCCAAAAAGACGCTTATTGTTATAATAATAACAATAGTTACAATGTTATTAGAAATAATTTACGGATATTACACAAACTCAATGGCGTTACTTGCAGACGGCTGGCATATGGGAACACATGCTTTCGCACTAACAATAACTTTTGCAGCATATATTCTTATATCCAAATTAGAAAATTCTCCGCTGTTTCCCAGAGGAACAGGAAAAATTTCCACACTTGCAGGGTTTGTCAGTTCAATTTTTTTAGGAGTAACCGGTATTATTGTTGTTATTGAATCAATCGGAAGATTTTTTAATCCGTTAAAAATTTCTTTTGATACGGCTATATTAATCGCAATTATAGGAGTTATTGTAAACGGCATTTGTCTTTTAATTATGGAATCAGGTAACAAAGGAACAGATTATAATTATAAAGCAGCTTACCTTCATATTCTGACAGATGCATTAACCTCTGTATTTGCCATAATTGCCTTATTTGCAGGAAAATTTGCCGGATTAATTTTTCTTGATCCGATAATGGGCTTGCTTGGAGGATATTTAATATTAAAATGGTCAATTGGTCTTATCAAAGATACAACAATAATTTTACTTGATATCGACCTAAATAATTCAAAAAATCACAAACCTGATGAACATAATCATTGTTTTTCTCATTAATTTGACACTATAAATTCTAAGTCATTAATTTATGATAATATATGTTTACAATTAGGCAATTTTTTTATTTATGAGATTTACAAAAAATAAAGGTGTCATATTTGAAAAACATTAGTAAAGAATTTATAAATAAATTTAAGATAATCACTATAATTAGTATTTGCTTATTGCCATCAACGTCAGAAGCAAATACTTTTTTAGGTGAGAAAATTTGTGGTTTAGATATGTTATGTTATAATTACCAAAAAGGAAAAGAGGATTGTATAATGACAAGACAAGCACACAGTGAAATTGAAAAGGAACTTTTTGCTTCCGTTGAAAAAAACACTCCGGATTATGTTAAAAAAACAACATTACCCGATTTTCATAATAAAGACGCTTTTGTATTAAGAATAAAAAAAGAGCATTTGGCACCTTACGATGCGGAAAAAAATCCGGAAGGATTAAACTTAACAAATTGGCTTGCTAATTATGCTAAAGAAGCAGCAGTTTCTACAGCAGGTATAAGAGGACCTCAAAACGTTTTGTATCCTCATGATGCAAGATTTCCAATCAACGTTATCGGTATAATTCTTGCAACACATGCCAAGTCACTTGTTGCAAAAGAGAATTATAAAAACGAAAAATTATTAAAACTTGTAGGAAGAGAAGTTAGATACAATTCCGAACTTTTTCTTGATATGATAGCAAGAGTCCAAGCTGCACAAGGTATTGAAACACTTACAACTAAAGACAGACAGTCGATGCCGATTTGGCTTGCTTCCTTTTTGGCATTCAAACTTGATTTGCTTGGTGGTGAATATATCACATCAAGTCATGGTATCAGTGTCAAAAATGCTACAAAGGACTTGAATTCTCAAGGAAGCCAATATCTTCCGGAAGAATCAATGGCTTTCGTAAACCAAATTAAAGCAATTTTTAAGGAAGTTGAAGAAAAAGGCTACTATGATATTCCGATAGCAGCAAATAACGATAAACTCATCAATGGAACATTCCTTGAAAAATATCATGATGGTGTTGACTTATATGTTGAATACCTGAAAAGTGGTGTAGCAAACGACAACAATATAAAATTAATCGACGAACTCAAAGACAAAATTGTGATAGAAAACGTTGGCGGTTCAGCATACAGAACTCTTTCAAGAGTTCTAAAGGATCTTAAAATCGAAAAACACTACGATTGGTTTAATACGGAAGAAGATCCATTTTTCCATGGAATAGGCAAATATGACCATGATAGCAAGGGAAACAAGTGTTTCTATGATTATTCACTTGATACAACGGTTGTTGCAAAAGATAAAGATGGAAAACCATTTTTCCCTGTAATTGAAACTTTGAACTACAAAGAAAAATTAGCTAAATATCCTGTCGGAACAGCAGTATTTATAACAGACCCTGACCATGACAGATTTACAGTATGCCAAATCGAAAGCGAAAATGCAGCAGAAAGATTAAAAAAGACAGGTATCGACTATGTTTCACTCGACAAAGGCAGGATTTTGTCTGTATTGACAGCAAACCAGTCATTCCTTTTAATTATGGATTTTTGGGCAAAGCAACTTAAAGAGGCTGGTCTTTGGGATAATCATACCAGATTTATTATAAAGACTACGGCATCAGCTAAATCTTGGGACGAATGGGCAGAAAATAACGGTGTTAAAGTTGTTAATGTTCCTGTTGGTTTCAAAGAAATAGCAAACATAATGAAAAAAGTTGAAAAACAAATTGCGGAAAACAACGGCAAAGATGTTATAATTACAGATGTGTTTGGTTACGATGTAAATCTTGGCAGCAATCCGGCTGTAGTATTTGCGGGAGAAGAATCCGGAGGTATGATTATAGGTGCAGAAAAACCTGTTGTTTCAAAAGCCGGCAGAATGGCAATTGCGATGAGAGAAAAAAGTGCAACTGAGGCAATAGTTATAGGTTCAGCTCTTGTCAGCCACCTTGCGAAAGAAAAATTAACTCTTTCAGAAGCTCTTGTAAAATTGTTTGATGATAATAAAATTGTCGGAAAATATGATGTAAGAGAAGATATAGCTTACTATAATGAATCAGAACCTGATATTGCAAAACTTACAGCTGCTAAAAAAGATGGTGAAGCAAAGCGTACAAAAAATGATGTATTCTATTTAACACTTGCCATGGCTAAACGAGAAGGCAAAATCACTGTTGATAACGCAAAAGAAATTTTCAAAGCAACTTTTGGCAGTGAATTAAATTTTGACAATTTAAAAGATGTATTGTTTGTTGGTGACGGTACATATCTGTTATTTGACGACAAATACATTGAAATTCGACCATCAGGAACAGATGCCAAAACAAAAGCTTATGGTGCAGGTTCAGACAAGGCTGATTTACTAAAATTTGCAAAAATTCTCGGAAATTACTCAGGTGAATTAAACGACACATATTTGAAATACGTTGATAAAGCATATTACGACAATGCGAAAGCTAAATCGGCAGTTATTTATCAAGAATTCACAGATAAAGATGCGAATAACGTACCATTTGTAATTCCTGATTATGCAAAAACTATCGGATTATAGAAAAAGGAGAAATAAATAATGGCAGATGAAGGAACAATGCTTGCAACCATTGCAAGAAGTGCAACAGAACAACTTCAAATAGCAATAAAAACTTATAAAGGAAAAAGCTATTTGGATTTGAGGATATTTTATACAACTAATGACGGACAAACATGGCTTCCAACAAAAAAGGGTGTAACGATTGCACCTGATGCACTTATGACTCTTAAAGATGCTGTAGATAAAGCTATGGAAGAACTTTTATCAAGCGAGGAAGCTGACGTTTAATGACTGATTTTTTACAAGAAAATCAAGAAAAATTTAATGAGGGCATATTAAAAAAATATGCCCTTGTTATTGTTGATATGAATGGACTTGGAACAAAACCTTTCAGTTACTTAATTCCAGATGATTTAAAAGAAAAAATCAAATTTGGCTCACCAATTGTTGTTCCGTTTGGAGCTAAAGACGCTGTCAATGGGTTTGTTGTCGGTTTTTCTGATACAATAGACGGAAAATACAAAGTAAAAGAAATCATTGATGTTTTAGATGACGAAATTGCATTTAGTCCTGAATATATGCAGTTGCTTCTCTGGGTTGCAAAGTATTATGTTTGCGACCTAAATGCCGTAATTCAAGTTGCTTCGTCATCAAAACTTTTCGGCAAATATAAAACAAAAATAACAAAGCTTTGCAAGGATAATCCTTTCGAATTATCGAAAAATGAGATGAAAATTCTGTCAAATCTTGAATATAAAACACCGACATCTGACGTAACTTTAAAAAGAAAATCACAACTTACAAGAGAAAAATTTTCTCAAATATTGAGAAAATTAAAAAACAAGGGACTTATTAAGGTAGAAAATATAGTCGAAAATCAAAACATATCAGAAAAATTTGCAAAATATATTAAAATTTGTTCAAAAAATACACAAAATAAACGATATTTAAAAATAATAGAAACGTTTGATTTATTTGATGAAAACGAAATTTTATCAAACGAATTTGTTAAACAAGCAAAAACGACAATGCCGACACTAAAAAAAATGGAAGCAGAAGGTCTTATAAAATTTTACGAAAAAAAAACTTGTAGAAATCCACTTGACATTTATGAAAATGAAAAAAGAACAGAGTTTCCCAATCTTTCAAAAGAGCAAGAAAAAGCTTATAATATAATTTCTCAAAAAATTATGAATAAACAAACAACTCCAATTTTAATACACGGAGTCACCGCCTCGGGAAAAACAGAATTATATTTTGCAGTCATAAAAAAAGTAATTGAAAGCGGAAAAAATGTACTTTTTTTAGCACCGGAAATTGCTATTGCTTCAATGCTTGTCAAAAAAACAGCATTAAGATTTGGAACAGAAAACGTTGCAATTTGGCACAGTTCAGTATCAGAACCGGAAAAATTCGATATTAGAAATAAATTAAAACAAAACAAAATTCAGATTTTAGTCGGAGCAAGATCAGCTGTTTTTGCCCCACTGAAAAATATCGGATTGATAGTAATAGATGAGGAACATGAAACATCTTTCAAACAAACTATGCCACCACCTTATTACAATGCAGTTGAAGTTGCGGAAAAACTTGCAGAAATTAACAACGCTTCGATAATAAAAGGCAGTGCAACTCCTGATATTTGCTCTTATTACAAAGCAAAAAACAGCGGCAATCTTATTGAATTAAAAGAACGGTTTAACAACGTTCCACTCGCTCCGGTAGAAATCGTCGATATGAAAGAGGAATTTTCAGAAAAAGGTCAAAAACGTTTTTCTAATTATTTAATTCAAAAAATGCAAAATAATTTAGATGCAGGAAAACAAACAATTTTGCTAATGAACAGATTGGGTTTTTCTACAAAAACACAATGTCCGGATTGCGGTGAAATTCTAACATGCCCGAACTGTGCTATCCCACTTGTTTACCACAAAAACAGCAACACATTCAAATGTCATTGGTGTGATTATCAATCAAAAGTTCCTGAAGTTTGCCCCAAATGCGGATCTGCAAATTTTAAATTTTCAGGACTTGGAACGGAAAAAGTCGAAGAAATTGTAAAAAAAATTTTTCCCAAAGCAAGGGTGCAACGCTTTGACTCTGAAAATTTGAAACACAAAAACGCACATGCTCAAATGCTAAACGAATTTGAAAATGGCGAAATTGACATTTTAATAGGCACCCAAATGAGTGCAAAAGGTTTAGATAACGAAAATGTCACATTAGTAGGAGTTGTGAACTCTGACAACTCTTTCGTATTTCCGGATTTTCGCTCAAATGAAAGAGGTTTTCAACTTCTAACGCAAGTCGCAGGACGTGCAGGTCGTGGTAAATACGGCGGTTCTGTTGTGTTTCAAACATTTAATCCCGATTTTTCAGCAATACAATCAGCAAAAGAACAAAATTACGAAAAATTCTACAATGAAGAAATTGCTTTGCGTAAAGAATTTGGATTTCCTCCTTTTTCTCAAGTCATAAGATTTGTTGTTACGGGCATGAATGGAGAAAGAGTTTTCCAAGCAACTGATGAAATTTCAAAACACTTGAAGAAAATAATTGAAAATAAAAATTTATCCGAAAAAATTCATATCGGAAATGCCTCTTCTTGTGCTATGGAAAAATTAAACAAAGATTTTCGTTTTGAAATTTTAATTAAAAATTTTTCCGGAAAATATGGTCACGCAATAATAGCAAAACTCTTCAAAACAATTAAACTTCCCAAAGATTTAAAAATCAAAATCGACGTTAATCCTATTGATTTAATCTAAAAAAAAGAGTGACTTTCGCCACTCTTTTTATTTTATTATCAAACTGCTATTTTATAATAGATCTTTGAATATCAAATGCACCTTCTAACGCACCATTTGCAAATGCCTTATTGAAAGGAAGGACTCCGCCACCGAGTAATAATGAAGTGTACACCGGCATAGCATCAATACTTTGCATTTTATCAGTCGATGACTCATCAGGGAATAACATTTCAGTAGCAGTTAAAACCTGTGCCTGCATTGACTTCGGTAAAGCTGCGAACTTGTTTGCAGTTATCGGATTTAATTTGCCGCCTTTTATTGCATTTGATGCATCAATAGCCAACTCTGCAATCTCTTTAGGAATATCATCTGTATCTTTCCAACCTAAAGCATTTCGAGCTTCTTCAGTATTTGCTGCATACAAAGCACTTATATACTGTTTGTTATCTCCGTTGAACTGCATACCCCATTCGCCGTTTATATCGTGGGTCAAAGATTCACCATAACGTTGTTCGTATACATCTTGAAGTTTAACCAAATCAGCTGAATTAAATTTACCGCTCATTAAAATTTCTTTTAATGTATCTTGGTCAGTACCCAATCCCGCTAACGCATCGTGCAATTGGTCACACAACATAAGTGCATCATTGTCACTGATTGAAGTTCTATCTGCAAGTGTTTGCGGTTTTTCCTCCTCTACTTTTGTATCATTGTCTATTACAGTGTCGTTGTTAATAATCGTCGTATTACTATTTGAGCCGGTTGATGTAGTACCACTCGGAGTTGTAGACGACGGTGTAGTAGTTGTGGTTGTTGTTGTTGTTGTAGTCGTGGTCGTTGTTGTAGTCGTTGTTGTACTTGTATTACCGGTTGGTTTTGTATTGTCAGAAGGATTCGTTATATTTGAAGGAGAAGTTGTTGTTCCACCATCATCCTCATTCAAAGCATCTTCAACATAAGCCTTAGCCATTTCGTAAAGAGCAGCCATATCAGTTTCATCGATTGTACTTTTATCACTTGGAATGCACTCATCAGTATCTTTTCCCAAAGAAGCAATTGAAGTAATTTCATTTGCATCAAGTTTGCCATTACCATCTGCATCCATAACACTGAATAATGTCTGCATTTGTTCTTCAGAATATACTTTCTTTAAACTTGTATCTTTAAAATTTTCAACATCACCCTGAAAAACACTTAAATCATATCCTGTCTTTAAGATTTGCCCACCATTTATGCCATAACCAGGTTGTGCAATCTTCTTAAGAGCTTCCATTTGTGCAGCGTTATTTGGATTTATTGTTAATTTACCAAACTCGTTTGCCATTTTTGCATCCTTTCACAAAATTCACTTACACTGATAACTGCAAATCCTTGCTGTTACATGTTTTATGTCGACAAAAAAATTTTAAACTTTAATTTTTTGCGTAAACATGTTTTTATTTTGTTAACAATCCGTAACATGTAAAATATACACCAAAATATGTATTTACTCAAAATACAGCTAAAGTCCGGTTATTTTTAGTCGAAATAAACATCATAAATTATATTATCCCATAAGTCTGATAGCCGCCACAAGCGGCTTTTTATTATTTATAAAAAACACACACATGTAATATATATAATATGTAAATCCTTTTATTGTAACGAATTGTAAAATACAACATTAGTATTAACAAAAAAAATCATGTTAGAGTTATCATACATGTGTGGATTTTTATAGTGAGTGAGAGAAATTTTTATGTGGATTAATTCTGTAAGTACAGCTATGCCTGTTCAACAATTGAATTTAAAAAATGATAAGGTATCATCTCCCATAAAAGCAGAGAAAAAAGAAAGCTTAGTTGCAGGTTACGCACCATTAACAGCAAATTTGTGGGGAGAAAAAAAATCAGAGAATATTCAATTTGGAATATTTCAAGTTGATTTTGGAAGAAAGACAAACAACCCACCGGGAATGGATCCAATGGAAGCAGATACTCAAAGTGGGTTCAGATTGAGTCAATTGACCAATCCCTTACCATGTCCTGATTGCGGAACACCGATTATGACAAAACCAATTTTTGCAGAAATCAAAAAAGAATTGGATAATGCTGATGAATCAACTTATTTAAAAGTTGCAAGAAACCATCAGGATTTCATGTACCCTTCAGAAAAGAAAATTTTATCATTTCTTGAAGTTGAAAAGGCAAAAAACCCTGAAAAAACAGTTAAAGAAATCGTTTCAGAAGAAAGAACAAAACGTTTAGGACAATTAGAACGTCGTCAATATGCAGTTTTAGACAAAATGGGAAAATTTTCCGATAAATTAGAAGAAGAAGATAAAATCAGAGTTCAAAATTTATTAAAAGAATCAAGTAATGTAATTTTTGAAAGACAAACGAATTTCGCATTCCAAAGAGGTAAATTCTTAGAATTAGTGAATACACTTAATTTATCAAACGAAAAAGATAAAGAACAATTAATGAAAATAGCATCAAATTTACCGAGTTCACAAACGAGTGAAACAGCATGGTTTGTAAAATACGGCGGAGTTGATAACAAAAAGCAAGAAAGAACATCAAGAGATATTGTTGAAAAACTTGTATCACCGACATATACAAACACAGACCATGTACATCCGCATGATTTGGGCGGTCTGGATGCAGTCAGCAACTTCTGGTTAATGCATGCTCGTTGTAACATTGTAAAAACTAACAAACCTTTTATGACTTGGTTAAACGAAAACAGAAAAGAAAGAACTGAATATATTCATGAATACTTAACCGAAGCACAAAGAGCTATTGATGAATCAAACGATCCTAAAATTCATCCAAAATATGATAACTATTCAGCAAAACTTGCAAAAACAATCTATGATGAAACAAAAGGAGAGGTTGATTTTACAGAAGAATTTCCACTTCCGGAAAGTGAAAAAGACAACAGTAAAAAAGTTGCATAGTTTGGTATTTTGCACAGATAATCAAATTACTTGCTTTAACAAGCAAGTGATTTGGTTAGTCTTTGAACATATAAAATCCATGAGTGTAGAGATACGCTCTTTTTTTTAGTTCAAAAATATTATAGCCTATATAAGTGATTGCTGATATAATAAACATAAATTATCAGGAAAAGATATGAATGCGAGATTAGAAACTATAAATAAATTAAAAAAAGGTTTACAATGGGGCAAACTCACAGATTTTCTGGAAGATGTCGTTGAAACTTCTGATGCATATTTTGAAGACTATTCCGGATACATTTTGAGTGTTGTAAAAACGCAAAATTCAAAAAAATATCCGAAAGCAGTAAATTGCTTGATAAAGGCACAAAAAATAAAAGAATTTTCTACAAAGGATTTAAGATTTTTATACAAACAATCCGAACCGATGTTGTCATCTTTGGGTTTAAAATATTTTGACGATAAAAATTCAAACAGCATAGATGAAGAATTTTATTTACAAACAAGAGTTTATCTGTTTTTACAGGCTAAAAAATTCAATGATTCTATTAACTGTTTAAATCAATTAATAAACAAATATAAAAAACCTCAGTACTATTTCCAAAGAAGCAAGTTATATGCAATATCAAAAAAGTACAAAGAAAGCTTAGAAGATTTGAATTCCGCAATAAAAATAAATTCAAAGGAATCAATATTTTTCTACAACAGAGCAATATTAAAAAACAAGCTGCACGATAATTCAGGTGCATATATAGACATGGGTTCTGCAATTGAGTTAGAGCCGGATAATTCAGAATATTATTACTTTAGAGGGGTTATAGCATCGTCAATGCAACGTTATAAGAATGCTATTGATGATTTAAAAAAAGCAATAAAAATATCTCCCAAAGATATAAAGTTATACCAAGAAACAGCAAATTGTCTACAAAATACAGATAAAATTATAGAAGCATTTTCAGTAATTGCGGAAGCCATGGAAATAAATCCTAATGATGCAAGTAACTACTTCATAAGAGGAACATTATACAATCAACAGAAAAAATACGAAGAAGCAATACAAGACTTTGATAAAGCATTAAAAATAGATAATTATTCAGACAAAAGATGGGTTGCTAAAATATTCTATCAAAGAGCCTGGGCAGAATTTAAAATAGAAAAATATAAAGAAGCACAAACGGATATAGCACAAGCACTAAAATATGATGATAAAACACTCGCATACTATTATCTTGGAATGGATATAGAAGTATTTGGCACTAAAGATTTTTATAATGCAAGGGGTTATTGCAACAAAATTTTGCAGAAATTTCCTAACAATCAAAGAGCCATTTCCGCACAAGAAGAAATTTTAAAATTGAAAAAATAACATAAATAGAACTTTATGTAAAAAAAAATCAAAAGAATAAAAAAAAATGTGTTATTTTTATCATATTTTTGTATAATGATTGTGAGGAATTAATGATTATGGAAAATAATAAAGTCAAAGCGGTCATTCTTGCAGCAGGCAAGGGTACGAGAATGAAATCGGATTTACCGAAAGTTCTTCATCCTATTTTTACCAAACCGCTTTTAGGATATGTTTTAGATGCAATCAATTCAACAGGATTGGTTGAAGAAAATATTGTTGTAGTTGGGCATGGTGCAGAAAAAGTCGAAAATTTTGTAAATGGTTATGCAGAAAACGCAAAATGCGTACTTCAATCACCGCAAAGAGGTACAGGCGATGCCGTTTATAAGGCAAATGACCTTTTGAAAAACTTTAAAGGCACGGTTCTCGTTGTTTGCGGCGATACACCTTTGATTGAAGCAGATACCATGGCTGATTTTATCAAAGCCCACGAACAAAGCGGTGCAGCTTTAACTGTTATGTCCGCAATATTTGATAATCCGACTAACTACGGTCGTATAGTCAGAAACGAAAACGGCTCTTTAAAATGTATTACTGAAGAAAAAGATGCCGATGAAAATGTTAAAAAGATAAAAGAAATTAATGCGGGCATGTATTGTTTGGATAAAGAAACAGTATTTCCGATGTTCGCAGATTTAAAATGCAACAATGCACAAGGTGAATATTATTTAACGGATATAGTTGCGGCAGTTATTGAAAAAGGCTTAAAAGCAGAAGCATATATTTTGAAAAATAACGAAGAAATTTTCGGAATTAATTCAAAAGCAAATCTTGCCGAAGCAACAAAAATTTTGAAAAATAGAACAAATAAAAGATTGTTGGATTCGGGTGTAACGATAGTTGATCCGGAAAGTGCCTTTATATCTCCCGATACGACAATCGGAGCAGATACGGTAATTTACCCTAACGTATATATAACAGGTAAAAATACAATCGGAAGCCATTGTCAAATAGGACCGTTCGCACACATCAGAGGCGGTGCGGAAATTGGTGACAATGTCAGAATAGGTAATTTTGTCGAAATAAAGAAATCAGTCGTAAAGAGCAATACAAATGTTTCTCACTTGAGTTACATAGGTGATAGTGAATTAGGAGAGCATGTAAACATTGGAGCCGGAACAATAACAGCAAATTACGATCCAGTATTAAAAACAAAAACTAAAACAATTATAAAAGACGGTGCAAACACAGGTTCAAATTCGGTACTTGTTGCCCCTGTAACCATGCACGAAAACTCAATGTGTGCAGCGGGTTCCGTCATAACAAAGGATGTTGAAGCTAATGCTTTAGCTTTAACACGTGCCCCCTTTAAAATATTTAAAGAATGGGTAACAGAACGATTACAAAAAGGCAAATCCGGAGAAAAATAATGGAACTTAAATCAGTATTTCCGCAAGGAAACCAATCAATAAACCCGACACACGACATTAAGTTGTTTTCAGGCAGAGCAAACCCTAAACTTGCAGAAGAAATTGCAGAATATTTAGGAACAACAGTTGGACCTATGGTTATCAAGAACTTTGCAGACGGTGAAACATACGTTCAAGTTCAAGAAAGTATCAGAGGTGATGATGTATTTATCATTCAACCTGTATGCACACCTGTAAACCAAAATGCTATGGAGCTCTTGATTATGATAGATGCATTCAAGAGAGCAAGTGCAAAAACAATCACAGCAGTAATTCCGTACTATGGTTACGCAAGACAAGACAGAAAAACGACAGGCAGAGAAGCTATCACGGCAAAATTAATGGCTGACTTGTTGACAACAGCCGGTGCAGACAGAGTTTTGGCATTAGACCTACACTCAGGACAAATTCAAGGATTCTTTAATATTTTAGTAGATAATATTTTTGCAACGCTTGTTCTTGTTGATTATATGAAGAAAAAGAATTTCAATTCTGAAGAACTATGCGGAGTCAGCCCTGATGCAGGCGGTGTAAGAAGAACAAGATACTTTGCAAAAGAAATGAAATGTTCGATGGCAATTGTTGACAAACGTCGAGATAAGCATAATGAGGCAATTGCAGAATACTTAATCGGTGATGTAAAAGATAAAATCTGTATATTATTTGACGATATTATAGACACCGCAGGAACAATTTGCGAAGCTGCAAAACTTCTCAAAAGAGAAGGTGCAAAAGCAATCTACGTATGTGCGGTTCACCCGGTGTTTTCAGGTCCGGCACTTGAAAGACTTGAAGAAGCACCTATTGAAGAAGTTATCGTCACAAATTCAATTCCTTTAAGAGAAAATGCACCTGCTAAAATCACACAGTTAAGTGTTGCACCTATTTTAGGCGAAGCTATTTCTCGTATTCACGATGATGAATCAATCAGTTCACTCTTTGGTTTTGAAAAAGAATACAAAGGTTAATATTATAAATGAATACAAAAACAAGCCTCATTTTCGGGGCTTGTTTTTTATTGGAAATTTTAATTTTCAAACCTACTGAATTACAGAAGCCATAAGTTCATCAAATTCGGGGAATGAAGTATTAACCCATTGAAAATCTTTTATCAAAAGAGAGTTTTCACAAATCAAACCTGCAACAAAAAAGCTCATTGCAGTTCTATGGTCATGATAACATTCTATTTCTTTTTCACCTGACAATTTTGTTTTTCCGTTAATAATCATTCCATCAGGAGTTTCTTCAATATTTGCACCAATAGAATTGAGTTGACATACGATAGTTGAAATTCTGTCAGATTCTTTGTTTCGCAAATCGGCAGCGTCTTTTATTATTGTGGAACCCTCTGCTTGAGTTGCAAGAACAGCAATAACAGGAATTTCATCAATCAATCTCGGTATTTCCGCCCCCTCAATAGTCGTAGCCTTTAATTCAGAATAACCGACTTTTATGTCAGCAACATCTTCCCCTGAAATATTTCGTTTGTTCAAAATTTCAATATTGGCATTCATTCGTTTAAACACATCAATAATGCCCGAACGGGTTTCATTAATACCGACATTTTTTATGGTAATTTCAGAATTTGGAACTATAGCCGCAGCGACCATAAAGAAAGCTGCTGAAGAAATATCACCGCAAACTTCCATATCTTTCGGAATAAGTTCTGACTTTCTGATAGACGTTGAAGTTTTAGAATGCTCGGTTATGTTTGCTTCAAGATATTTAAGCATTAATTCGGTGTGATTTCTTGATTGAAAAGGCTCATTTACCGTTGTAATGCCGTCTGTGAAAAGCCCTGCAAGAAGTATAGAAGATTTAACCTGTGCCGATGCAAGCGGCGAATTATATGTAATCGGACTTAATTTTGAACCTATAACTGTCAAAGGGGCTTTGAAATCATTGTGTTTAAATTCCGCTCCCATCAACGTCAAAGGCTGAATAATCCTTTTCATAGGACGTTTACTCAAACTTTGGTCACCGAAAAGAGTCGAATTAAAATTTTGACCTGCCAAAATTCCGGACATCATACGCATTGTTGTTCCCGAATTTCCGCAATCCAAATCAGAATTCGGAGCCGTCAACGCATTTTTTGCATTAATTGTAATATCCGTTTCGTTGTGGAAAATCACATCACAACCCAAATTTTTGATAATATTCAAAGTTGAATGGCAATCAGCACCTTTTGAATAATTTTTTATGTTTACAACACCTTTTGTCAAAGCCGCAAACATAGCTGTTCTGTGACTTATCGACTTATCGGGCGGTATCGTAATTTCGCCTTGTAAATTTTTAACTTTTTGTGAAATTTTATCCATATTTTTCTCTTAACTATTGTTTCTTAATATTATAAAAATCGGGGTGCAGCATAGCCAAAAAAGGAATTAATTCTAAACGACCGATTAGCATGTTGAAAATAAATATCAATTTTGTTGAAGTATGCAGAAAATCAAAATTTCCAAGCGGACCGATTTGTCCAAGTCCGGGGCCTGTATTTCCTAAAGTGGCAATCGAACCCGTTACTCCGACTGCAACATTTCCCTCTATCAAAGTTGTTATAAATGCAGTGACGGCAAAAATTGCGAAGTAAAATATCACAAAAGCAATCATTTGTGACATAATTTCATTCGGAATTGCCGTACCATTGATTTTTACGGGAATGACCGCATTAGGATGAAGAATTTTAAATAATTCTCGAGAAATATATTTAAAAACAAAAACAACTCTGATTACTTTCAAACCGCCTGATGCGGAGCCTGCACAAGCCCCTGTAAATAATAAAACGGCTAATATCATTTGAGCAGCAATAGGCCAGTTAGTATAATCCACCGTTGCATAACCGGTAGTAGTAATTACAGATATAACTTGAAAAAATCCTTCTTCTAAAGCATTATATATATCATAAGTTTTATCCAAGTATAAAATTAAAGAAATTAATAAAGAAAAAGATAGTACAATCCCCGCATAAGTTTTAAATTCATCATTTTTCAGCAAATTCAACGGTTGGCGTTTAACAAAAATTGTATATATCAATGGATATCCAGTACCTGATAAAAACATAAAGAAAGCAATTACTAAAATAAAAGAAGAATTATTATAGCCCATAATGCTGTTTGGATTTGGAGAAAATCCGCCACAAGCAATTGTAGATAAAGAATTACATACAGCATCAAACCAAGGCATACCAAGTGCTTTGAGGATTATAAACAAAACAATCGTTAAAGCTAAATATAAATTCCAAAGAAAAGCAGCTGTGGATTTAATTCGAGGGGTAAATTTACCGTCTGTCGGCCCGGGAGATTCAGCAGAAAACATTTGCCTGCCTGCGACTGCAAATTGTGGGAGAACAGCAATAAATAAAACAATAATTCCCATACCGCCAAGCCATTGTGTGTATGACCGCCAAAAAAACATTGTATCCGGATATTTAGAAAAATCTGTTAAAATTGTTGCCCCCGTTGTTGTGAAACCTGAAACAGCTTCAAATAAAGCATTCACAGGTGATATTCCATAAAATAAATATGGTATTGTACTTATTAAAGATATGAAAATCCAAGAAAAAGCAACGGTAGCAAGAGCTTCCGATTTTTTAAAATCATTCAACAAATCAGGATCTATTCTTTTAGGATTAAGAATAATTCCCAAAATCAAAGTAACCAAAGTCGTTGTTAAAAAAGCCAAAACAGAGTGATAATCTTTAAAATACAAAGCAACTGAAATAGGCAAAATCATAAGAATTGCAAGGTATTTTAAAATCAAACTTATCGCTATTGTAACAAAATTAAGTCGCATAAATCACCTAACAATTCGCTAAATATTTTTTGATTATTTGAGATGTTTCTTCCTTAGTAAATATAATCAAATTATCGGCAGGATAAACTTCTGTATCACCTTTCGGGATAATAATATGACTATCTCTTTCAATAATACCTATAATGGCATTTGAAGGAAGTTTTAATTCCATAATTTTTCTTTTTTGAAAATCATTTGATAAAAGTATTTCAATAACTTCACCCTGCCCTCTTTCAACAGTCGCTAAAATTGAAATATCAGGTTGAATTAAATGATTATAAATTTCGTGCATAGCAGCATCATTAGGAGAAACAGCAACATCAATACCAACTTTTTCAAAGAGCAAAACATTAGTTCCTTTTGAAACTCTTGTAATAACTTTTTTGACCCCGGCTTGTTTAGCCAGCAGAGAACATAAAAGATTTTTTTCATCATTATCCGTAACGCTAATCAAAACGTCAGCATCGTCTATTTGTTCATTTAATAGGAGAGTACTGTCTGTACCATCACCGTTGATAACAAGAGATTTTGTCAAAATTGTAGAAATATATTCGCATCTGTCATAATCTTTTTCAAAAATTTTACAATCAATATCAGCTTGTTCAAGACATTCGGCTAACATTAAGCCAACCGTTCCACCGCCAACAATAACAACAGAATTTATCTTAGTAACTTCTCTAAAAACTTTTGCTGCAAGAAAATCAAGAGATTTTACAGTTCCCATAAAAATAACTTTATCACCGGTTAAAAGTTCAGAATCACCATTTGGAATAAATAATTCACCATTTCTTGTTATTCCGACAATAAGAGTTTCGTTAGGAAATTTGCACTCTTTTAATTTTTTATTTTTGATTGGCGAATTGTCTTTTATCGGATATTCTAAAAGTCTTGCCTTACCTTTTGCAAAATTTTCAACGTGAGTAGCACTCGGAACAGTGATAATTCTAAACAATTCCTGTGTCAAAAGTTCTTCAGGGCGGATTACATAGTCAGCGAATAAATCTTTTCTATATTTTGAATTTTTAACTGTTGCAATTGTATTATAATATTCAATGTTACTAATAAAGCAAACTGTTCTTGAGGAAGAAAGAGATTTCATAACGATACAGGAAACAATATTAGCTTCGTCAGAGTCCGTACAAGCAATAAAGACATCACATTCATCGAGGTGATAATCATTAATTGTTTTAATATCTGCAGCATTACCCTCAATCACTTCAATATCAAGTTTATTGAAATCATTTGCAATATTTTTTTCTACAATGACAACATCGTGGTCTTCAAATAAAGATGTAGCAATAAGCCAAGCACGGCTGTTAGCACCATATATGACAATTTTCATTATTGAAATCCTCTTACAAGCCTAATTTTACAAAAACAGCAAAATATTTTCAACTTGAATGTTACAATAAGTTTATTTGTGATTTAATAAATAATAATGAAGATTAAGAGGATTAAAGATGAGCAAAATAAAAATCGGATTGATTGGACTCGGAACAGTCGGAGGCGGAGTTGTAAAAACATTAAAAAATTTTTCTGACATTGTTGAAATTGTCGGAATAGCAGTCCGAAATATAAATAAAAAAAGAAACATTGAAGGGCTCGACGAATCAATTATT
>JBJEGN010000059.1:0-41503 GCA_051875105.1 Candidatus Gastranaerophilaceae bacterium | reverse complement strand
AAAATTGATATCAAAAATGTTGTTTTTCTCACCATTTTGTTTCTAATCATAATCTACGGCTGTATTTTGAGGACTTACGTTTGGTTTCATCATTCATATTTCTTTGGTGATGAAATTCTGTTATTTAAAAACATTTATGAAAAAAATTATTTAGAACTTTTTGGAGCTCTGAATTATTGCCAATGCTGTCCGCCAATATTTCTAATTTGCGGAAAAATCATTTATTCAATATTTGGTTATAATGAAAGATTATTATCAACAGTTAATTTTTCAGCGGGTATTCTATCTATACTTCTGTTTCCGTTATTATCTTTTAAAGTTTTCAAACAAAAAATTTCAATATTATCATCTGTTTTTTTATTTACCTATGCAGAAGAATTTATTCATTATTCAATGTTTTTCAAACAATATAGCTTCGATGTTCTATTTTCAATAATCGTACTATTTGCAGTTTTTTCAATAAAAGATAAAAAATTATCAAACTTACAAATGTTTTTCTTATCATTATTCTGCATATTTTGTGTGTTTTGCTCCTATACCGCAGGATTTTTAATATTTTTATATGCTTTATTTTTTATATTCAAAAGTTTTAAAGAAAAAACTATAAGACAAAATTTAAAACCTTTTTTGATATTCATTATTCCCTTTGCTTCTGTTATGGTTTGGTTCTTCTTTGTTAATTGTCTTCCGACACTTCATAATGAATTATTAAGAAGTTTTTGGAATGATTTTTCTACATCTATATTTTTCTATCCCCAAAATATAAAACAAATTAAACTAATGATTTCATTTGTACTAAAATGTGATTTTTACAATATTAATTTATTTTTATACTTATTCTTTATGTTATCGTCATTGGTATCTTTCTATTATTTACTTAAAAATAATAAATTCGCACTTTATATCTTAGTTTCGCCTTTTATATTAGCTTTGATTTTGGGAATTTTTCAATTATATCCTTTTTCAGCAAACAGAACCAGCTTGTATTTAATACCGGTCATAATACTGTTTATTGCATTCTCTTTTGAAAATATTAATAATTATACTAATTACTTTAATAAATACCTTATAAAAAATATTTTATTAACAAGTAATTTAACAATTTGTTTTTTTATTTTTATATTTTGTTTTTATATTACTATGTTTAACTTCGAAAAAAACTATAATTGGTTTCCCAATAATAAAGAATTAGTAAATCTTTTATATAAAAGTGATATTGATTATAATAAAGATTATATTTTATACGAAGTTGCTCATTTAACGAACTATGATTATAAAAAAGTCCTAAAAGAAAAAAATATGTTTTGTTATTACGAACAAGAGGCATTCCAAAAACTAAAAAAGGGAAGTAATTTATATTTTTTTGATGCAGGTCTTAAAACAGAGGAAGCTGATTATCTGAGTAATTGGTTAAATAAAAACTGTAAAAAAATATATGACATCACCGGAATTAATTATAAACTTATTAAATATGAAAAAATATCAGATTAAATAACAGTTTTTACTACATAAATTATGAAAATGCAAAAAAACAGTTCCTAAATGAGAAAATAAAGTTTTTTAGCGGCAATAACAAAAGTTTTGTTTTATAATCAAAATATGCTAAAAATATATAAAGAAACAAAAAATTTCATATACGAAATTTCAAGAAACAAAATCATAATACAAGCTATTCTGACAGGATTAACAGCCGGACTTTTAGTTGTACTTTTTAGAATGGGAATTTCAAAATTGTTTTTTAGCATACAAAGTTTTGTCGGAAAATTCGATTTTTCTTACAGAATGCTGATTTTTCCATTGATAACAACATTAGGCGGGTTAATTTCAGGGGTTTTAGTTTGCAAACTTGCACCTGAAGCTAAAGGCAGCGGTATTCCCTATGTCAAAATGACATTAAATCGAATGGGAAGTTTGACAAGAGTCAGAAGTATTTTCGTCAAATTTTTTGCAGGTATTGCAGGAATAGGAACAGGTTTGTCTTTGGGGCGTGAAGGTCCGAGCGTTCAGCTTGGAGCAGGAGCAGGTGCTTTAATCGGCAAAATGTTCAAAATGAAAGGCACGGACAAAGATAAGTTAATCGCTGCAGGTGCAGGCTCAGCAATCGCAGCAACTTTTAACGCACCTATTGCAGGTACTGTCTTTGTTCTTGAAGAATTGATAAATAACTTTTCATCATCTTTATTGTTTCCTGTTTTAATCGCAACAGTTTGTGCTGACTGCCTTTCGAGGAATATCCTCGGAAATTCGCCATGCTTTATAATTCCTCAAATAACAGCCGACTTAACGTTTATCAATTATATTGTGTTTATTGTGTTTGGCATTATTGCAGGAAGTGTCGGCGTATTGTTTTCAAAAGTCATATTTTTCAACAACAGGCTTTTTGACAAATTTCAATCAATTCCCGACTTTGTAAAACCTGCAATAGCAGGCTTTGCAGTCGGTATTATCGGACTTTTTGTGCCTTATATTTTAGGCTCGGGAAATATTTCCGTAGATATGCTTTTGGCAGGAAAATTTTCATTATGTATTTTGTCATTAATTTTTGTATTAAAATTCTTTATAACACCGTTTTGTTTCGGCTCAGGAGCCGCCGGCGGAATATTTTTGCCGACATTGATGTTAGGAGCTTTTCTCGGATATATAACAAGCTGTATCTTAAATTTTGCAGGATTGGACACAAATCCAGTTTTGCTTGCCGTACTTGGAATGGGAGCATTTTTATCCGGAGTTGCAAGAACTCCTGTAACAGCCGCTGTAATGGTTTTTGAAATGACAGGCTGCTACGGTTTTATTTTGCCAATAATGCTTTGTTGTGCCGTTGCTGATTTAACAGCTGAAAAACTTGGACATAAACCTATTTATTCAATGCTTATCGTAAATAATTCAACAAAAAACGGTGATGCAAAAATTTTATCGGAAATAAAAGTCAAAAACGTTATGTCCGCTGAAATCGATAGCGTTAATATATTTGATACTCTTGAAACCGCAAAAAATTTAATAGAAAAAACAAAACATTATGAACTCCCCGTAATTAACAGAACAGGAAATCTTTGCGGATATATATCTAAAGATAATATCGAAGACTTATTCTTCCAAGGCAATTCATTAAACATCGAAATTCAAAAAGTTATGAATCCTAACCCCATCACGATTTTTCAGGACGAAAATCTTTATACTGCCTATTTTAGACTTCACTTTAACAAAATAAAAACACTTTTCGTAACAGATAAGTTTAATAGACTAAAAGGCCTAATTACAAGAAAAGATATCCTTTCTTTTCTTGAACAAAACAAAAACAAATAATTAAATTTTGTAAAGAATTAACATTCCAGCGAAAAGACTTGTAAATAAAGAGTTTATAAAAAATTCATTATTCTTTATCTAATCTTAATAATTTCTGAAAACCCTTAAAAATAAAGTGTCTTTTATACAATTTATACATTTTGAGCAAATTGACAAACATATCCGGTATGATAAAATAAAACCCGTAAAAGCAATAATAAAAGGCTTAATGAGCATTTTTAATTTTGTTTATTTTTTGAAAATTATACAAAAAGGTGGAAAAATGAGTACAAAAACAGTTGAAAAAGTCGAAAAAGATGAAAAAAAATCAAAAAAAAGTACAATTTTTGCTCTAAAAGATAAATTTTTTGAAAAAAAACGATATTTTATATCTTTTGGAATTTTATCTGTTCTAACTATTTTAGGTTTAATTTATTCGATATATGAAACAAGATTAGATTTCGTAATCGATAATTTATCAATAAATAAAGCAGATACGGCATTTATGTTCATATCAACATTACTTGTAATGATTATGACTCCGGGACTGGCGTTGTTCTACGGTGGCATGGTCAGAAAGAAAAACGTATTAGGCACATTGATGCAAAGTTTTATATCATTGGGGTTAATAACGATAATTTGGGTTCTTGTAGGATATTCATTAGCATTTGGACCTGATAAATGCCATTTAATAGGAGGTTTGGACTGGGCTTTATTACGAAATGTCGGACTAATACCATCTGAATCTTATGCAACAAATGTTCCTCATTATTTATTTATGTTGTTCCAAATGATGTTTGCAGCATTAACTCCTGCCTTGATAACAGGTAGTTTCGCAGGCAGATTTAGATTTAAAAGTTTTATGATATTTTTAGCATTATGGGTACTTTTAATATACTGTCCGCTTGCTCACTGGGTTTGGGGAGAAGGCGGCTGGATTAGAAATCTTGGCGGACTTGATTTTGCAGGCGGCTTGGTTGTTCATATCGGCTCAGGTGCTGCAGCTCTCGCTGCTTGCTTGATTTTGGGCAAAAGACATGGATACAAAAAAGAAATTATGCCACCTCACAACTTAACTTTAACATTCATAGGAACGACTTTACTATGGTTTGGTTGGTTCGGATTTAACGGCGGTAGTGCATTGGAGGCTAATTCACTTGCAATATCAGCTTTGGCGGTAACTCAAGTTGCGGCAGCGGCAGGAATGATGTCATGGTTATTGGTTGAATGGGCACAAAGAGGCAAACCTACAATGTTAGGTGCTATGTCCGGTGTTCTTGCAGGTTTAGTCGGAATAACTCCTGCTGCCGGATTTGTTTCTGTAAGCGGAGCTTTAGCTATAGGATTTTTATCCGGAGCTTTCTGCTATTATTGCGTAAGTTTGAAATCAAAATTAGGCTATGATGATTCATTAGATGCAGTTGGTATTCATGGTTCCGGTGGAGTCTTAGGCTCTATTTTGACAGGGGTTTTTGCATCAACATTAATCAATCCGGACGGTGCAAACGGTTTAATTTTTGGAAGTTTCCATCTGCTAAAAATCCAACTTATAAGTACAATTGCAGCAGTTGTGTTCTCTTTTATCGGAACATATATTTTGCTAAAAATTGTAGACAAATTCTCAAGTTTGCGTTTAAGTGAAGAAGAAGAAATGCAAGGTCTTGATATCACACAACACAGTGAAAACTGTTATAGATTTTAATTCTTAATTGAAAGGTTGAAAAATGAAAAAAATTGAAGCAGTTATAAAACCCTATAAACTTGAAGACATCAAAAATGAATTAATAAATATCGGTATTACCGGCATGACAGTCACAAATGCAGAAGGATTCGGTTCACAAAAGGGACATACGGAATTTTACAGAGATGTTGAATACAATGTTGCATTCATTCCAAAAATAAAAATTGAAATCGTTTTGTCAGATGACAAAGTTGAAGAGGCGGTAAAAATTATTGAAGAAACAGCTCATACCGGTAAAATCGGTGATGGTAAAATTTTCATTATACCTGTTTACGATGTCATAAAAATCAGAACCGGAGAACGTGGCGAAGCTGCTTTATAATTTGTTGGTGAAAAAATGTCAAAAAGTAATATTGAAGAAAAAATTAATAAAATAATTGATACATATAATGGTAATGATGCATTATTTAAGTTGACTGAACTTTTTGACGGAAACAAAACCGCAAATTATAAATTGTGTGAACAAATAAAGAATTTATTACAACCTTATAAAGACGGTTCAATTGGTTTGGCACAAATTAACCCGATAGCAGGTGACATAGAATACAATGCAAAAAAGATTGTCAGATGTATTGATTTTGCTCAAAGAACAGGTCTTGAATCCATCGTTTTTCCTGAATTAATTTTAATGGGATACCCAATAGAAGACACTATCGACAGGCATCCAATAATCGTTCGGGAAAATATAAAATGGTTAAAAAAGATTGCAAAATTTACAACTCAAACCACAGCATTCGTCGGTTTTATTGAACCGAGGTTAAGTAATTTAACAACCGGAAAAAAATATTATAATTCAATTGCTATCTTACAAAAAGGCAAAATTAGCGGAATAATCAGAAAATCACTATTACCTGATTATTCAGAATTCAATGATTACAGATATATCGAACCGTCACCTGTCGTCGGCTATCAACCTGCTGAAACTTTAGGAATTTTTGACAAACAAAAAGTCGAAAAATGCAATAAAACAATTCTTATTGGCAAAAAACGTTGCGGCATTTCAGTTTGTGAGGATTGTTGGAACAATAAAGAATTTTTCGACAATGACATTATGTATGCAAAAGACCCAATAGATGAACTTTCCAAGGAAAATCCCGATATATTTATTAACTGTTCAGCATCTCCGACAAGAGCAAAAAAAGAACAATTAAAACATAACATGCTTTCTTTTTTGTCTAAAAAATACAAAACACCATTTGTATACGTAAATCAAGTCGGAGCTATTGATAACAATTCTTTTGAAGGTGCGAGCAGGGTTTTTGATGAAAACGGTAAACTTATTGCAAGAGCAAAATCTTTTAAAGAGCAAATTTTAATAGTCAATCCGTACAAAAAACTTGGAAAAATTTATCCATTAACAAAAGGTCTTGAAAAATCTTTATCAGAAGCAAAAATATATACACTTGAATATGAACCTGATTTAGAAAGAACCTATAAAACAATCATTCAGGGAATAAAAGATTATTTTAAAAAGACAGGTTTTGAAAGGGCGGTTTTAGGTCTGTCAGGAGGTTTAGATTCTACTGTTTGTGCGGTTTTACTCTCAGATGCGTTAGGTAGTGAAAATGTATTTGGAATTAGTATGCCTTCAAGAATAACAAGTACAGAAAGTAAAAATGATGCTCAAATTTTAGCAGAAAATTTGGGGATTAATTTTACGGAAGCTTCAATAAAAAATATGGTAACCACAACGAATACGGCTCTTTCTTCACTATTTCAAGAAGTTGAAAAAAAATGGAAATGCAGATATAAACAATCTTTCACCCAAGATAATATACAAGCACGTTCAAGAGCAATTTTTTTATGGGGAATAAGTAATGAATTTTCAAAATGTTTACCAATAGCAACTTCCGACAAATCCGAATTATATATGGGGTATGCAACAATAAACGGAGATATGTCAGGAGGATTTGCACCTATTGCAGATGTATGTAAAACTAAACTATTTGCACTTGCAAGATGGATGAATAATAACAGAAAAATTAAAAATGCTATCCCTCAATCTGTCATTGACAAAAAACCCGGTGCAGAACTTGCTATAAACCCTAAAACAGGAAAACCTTTGATAGCGGAAGATGTCCTTATGCCTTATGAATTTTTAGACGAGATAATATGGCGTATCGAAAATCGAAAAGAAGATTACTATGACATGTTAGAGTCAAAATTTTTATATGAGGAAAAAAATCTTGTTTCAAAAGAACAAAAACAAGAATGGCTTGATAAATTTTATCGCAGGATGTCAACGGCATTATATAAATGGTCAATATTACCGCCATCTGTAATTGTCGATTCTCGTTCAATTAATAAATATGATTATAAACAACCGATAACATCATCTCATATTAACTATAAAGGTCTGAACGAAGATGAAATCGATATAAAGATTAATGAATTTTTAACTCATTAAGAAGCCAAAAATTATAGCTTTTACAATTTTACATAAAATTGTATAATAAGCTTAATATAAAGGGCAAAAAATGAAAGTATCCGTAATTATTCCGACTTATAATTGTGAAAAATTTTTAAATGATAGTATCGGAAGTCTTTTAAGACAAACTGAATCTGATTTTGAGATAATTGTTGTTGATAATAAATCAACCGATAATACAGTACAAATAGTAAAATCCTTTATAGAAAAAGATAATAGGATTTCAATTATAGAACTTAATGAAAATTTGAAACAGGGAATAGCTCGAAACATTGGTGTTGAACACGCAAAGGGCGATTATATAATGTTTCTTGATGGTGATGATAAAGCTGCACCTGATTTTGTTGAAAAAATGTATAAAAAAATTGTTCAAGATAATGCGGATATGACAATTTGCCGCTGGATGACTTTTGATGATAAAACAGGAAAAATAAATGACAAACATGGTTATGCAAATTTCCACCGATTGCCGGAACAATATTTACATCAAGGATTTACCTGGAAAGACATTAAAGACGAACTTTTTTCACAAAGTAACGTTCCTTGGGATAAAATTTATAAAAAAACGTTTTTAGTTAACAAAGATGTAAAATTTCCTGGAGGAATGTTTTTTGAGGACAATGTTTTTTCCTACGATGCAATAATGAAAGCTGAAAAAATAACCGTTCTCGATGAAAGCCTTGTATATTACAGAGTCAACAGAAAACAGGCTGTTACAGCACGTTGTGATGAAACATTTTATGATTATCTTAAAATTTTCGCCTGTATAAAAGAAAATCTTGTAAAACAAGGTACTTGGGAAGAAATGAAATATCATTTTATCAATTATAAAGTTCGTTCAATGTTTTGGTGGTGGAAGAAAATTGATTTCAAATACAAAAAAACTTTTTTTGAAAAAATTAAAAAAGATTATACAGAAATGTATAATTACGAACTTAGTAAAATAAGCGATAAAAAAGGGATTTGGACAAAATCTTTTTTCTTGATAAACAGAGTTTTGGATAACGGATTTTGGACATATTTATTTTTCGTTTATTGGGATAGAATTTTCAGAATTGAATACGGAGTAGATAATCACATGATAATGCTTCTATCCAATTATGCCTTTTGGTACAGCAATTACGACGGCAAAAGATTAAAATTCGATTAAACAGCCTTAGCACCGATAAGGATTTGTTCTTCATTTTCATTTTCCGTCCAAATTTGAGTTGTTGATTCTTTGTAAATCGGCTCAACTATTTCTTTTTTGTGAACAGCAAAATTAATATCCACAAAATTAATTTTATCCAAAACCTCAATGACAGTGTGAGTACTGCCGCAATTTGGACAAAATTTATCAACGGGACGAACATTATCATTAAAATCGGTATATGCAACTCGTTTCACACCGCAGCAAGAACATCTGACAAGATACCATTTAACAACAATATATTTTCCGCAATCAGGACAGTACATACCGTTTGAATTTACTGCAACTTTGTCGTGACGACACCCTCTTAAAGATTTTAAAAATTCTGAAATAATCATATTTTTCTTTTAATAAAAATTATAAGTAAGTCAAAACTTTTAGTGTTTTTTAGAATGTATTTTTTCTCGAAGAATCATCAAATCAGAGATTTCTTTATCATTTAAGAACGCCTGCCCGCCGATGATTTTGGAATAAACGTATGTTTTAGCATAAGTTTCAGCAGTTTCGATTTTACAAAAAGCAGAAAAAATGTTTTCCGCAGCAGCAATTATCCCATGATTTGCCATGAGAACAGTATCGTAGTCGACAAAAAATTTTGAAGTGTTTTCCATAAGTTCATCTGATGAAGGCATAGCATAATCAGCAATCGGAATTTTGCCAAAATACAATATATTTTCTGCAATAATCGGAGCAGACAATTCTTTTCTGCAAGCCGCAAAAGCAGTTGCGAAAGGAGAATGACAATGAATAATTGAGTTTAAATCAGGACGAAGTTTGTAGATAGCAATATGTAAATGTTTTTCAGAAGATGCTTTTTGTCCGGAATAAAATTCGTTTCCGTCTAAATCAATTTCAACAATATCATTTTCATCTAAAAAGCCAAGAGCTGTACCGGTTCCGGTTATAAAAACTTTATTGCCATGCTTTATACTGATATTGCCGGATGTAGCAGAAGTTAAATCTTTGTCGTATAAATATCTGCCGAATTTAATAATTTCAGATTTCAAAATAACTCCTTATTTTTAATAATTATAACAAATTTGAAAGTAGTACTCAATACTAAAAATATTATTTAAAGAAAAAATACAAAGAAAATATTGACATTAATTTTTGCTTATAATATATTAATTACATAAAGTCTTAAGCCCCCATCGTCTAGTGGCCTAGGACACCTCCCTTTCACGGAGGCGGCAGCGATTCGAATTCGCTTGGGGGTACCATTTTAAAATCAGGAGGCAATAAGCCTCCTTTTTAGTGTCTTTATTTACTTTTAGGAAATTAGAAGTCCTTAGTTTTCATAAATCCAATCGTTGGAGAATATCAATTGTTGAGGTCTTTATTTTGTATCTGTAGTTTAACGAGTAAATTGGTTATAACAGGAAGTATCTAAATCACTTGCAAACCATGCGTTTTTAATATTTTACAAGACATCACATAGAGAATTTAAGCATTTTTCAAAATCGTCATTCAACAATGCAACTTTTAAAACACAATAATATAAATTTTGGAATCCCGCTTATAAACTTCCGGAGCGTAGATTGCAAAAATCTCTTACTATAAGTATAATTCATAAAACAATCTTGAAAATGAACTTTTTTAAAACATAATCGTTCTAATATTAGGAGAAATTATGAAAAAACTTTTTGCATCTATATTTATTTCCTTATTACTGTGCGAAAGTGTATCTGCCGGCAGCACCTACAACCAATATGGTATAAAAACCGGGTCGTATAAAACTAACGGCTCTATAACTACAACTTATGACAAATACGGTTCTCAAACAGGTTCTTACAAAACCAACGGAAATACAACTACAAAATTCGATAGATACGGTTCAAAACAAGGAACAATCAAAAAAACTTTCTCCGGTTACGATACATACGATAAATACGGCTTTAAAACAGGTAGTTATAAAACAAATGCCAATGGAACAACCACATCTTATGACAGGTACGGCATGAAAACAGGCTCTTTCAAAACAGATTCCACAGGTAAAACAACTCAATACGATCGCTACGGCAGAAAAATCGGAAGTTTTAGACAGTAAAATTTAAAATATAAAATTTTCCAACTTTATTCATCTACACAGATAAAGTTTTCCTTTTGTAATGCCTCTATTATTCCCCTTGCTAAGTCTTTACACAGAAGATTTATAGTATAAGTTCGGGCATTTTTATCTGTTTTTTCTAATAAATTAGCATCTACCATTTTTGCTATTAAGGATGTTATTTGTCTTGTTGTTTTTTCTTTTTCGAACACTTTTTGTACATCAGCAGATTTTATAAAATCCTTTTCTAATACTAATTCTAATACCTTTTTATAATCTTTATTTATAAAACGTAATTCCAAAGCCCTATTTATTGCAGGCATTACGATTTTATCCGTAAAAAATTGCTTTTGCATAAGTTTTGATACTTTTGACATTTCGTTATATAAGCCATTCAAAACGTACTCACACCATATTTGTTTTCCTTCATCAGTATTTTCATCTGCCTTTTGTAACATATCAAAATACTTATTTCTATCAATACAAAATACAGCAGTAGAGTTTATTAAATATGCCATATCAAATCCATATTGTCTTAACATTGAATATGTCAAAATTCTGGATATTCTACCATTTCCGTTGTCAAAAGGGTGGATCCAAGTAAATGCATGGTGTGCAATTGCAACTTTCAGCAACTGCTCCTGCATTTTTCCTTCTCGATTTATCCATTCAATCAACATATCCATATATTGAGAAATAAAAATAAATTCAGGTGGTACGTGTAAAGCATTTTTTATCTTTACATTACACGTTCTAAATTTTCCACTCTCCTGACTTCCTTCAATTTGCAATCCGTCTGTAATAAGACTGTGTAGCTCTTTAATAAACCAAGTGGAGATTTTAAAATTATTATCATCATCAAAACATTTATTAACATAAGAAATAGCTTTTTCAATATTATTTATTTCTCGAATATTTTCAGTATCTTGGGATGATTCAAACTTTGAAGTAACATAATCTGCTATAGTTGTTCTATTCCCTTCAATTCTCGCAGATTGCAAACTTTCTATCATATAAAAAATTTCTTTTACCTGTATGAAAAGTCTTGGACTTATCTCTAATTGAGCAACCCTATTTCTTAACACTTCAAGTTTTACTATCAATTCTAATAAATCACTATCAAACGAAATTGGCGGTAAATCTAAATTTAAAACTTCAGACAAGAATAATCTCCATTTATTTACATCATAATATCACATTATTTACAAATTCTCAATATCTTATTTACACAATCCACACTCAAAACTATTAGAAATACTAAACTTTTTTATTGATTTTTTATTGTATTATTTACATACTCAAAAATTATTATTTACATAATCATCTTTTATAATCTACATTTTTTGCTTTAATCAAACATCTGAAAATCTATTTAAAAAAATTTTTCAAATAGACACAAAAAGCGAGGGCAATCAATAATACCCTCGTCTTTTTGTTGTATTAAAAATAATTAACCTTTTATTGCTTCCAAACAGTCCGGACAAATCGTTTCATATCCGCTTTCTGTACATAAATCAGCATACTTCCAGCATCTTTCACATTTTTGACCTTGTGCTTTTGTAACCCAAGCTGTATAACTGTGTTCAGTATGTTCACTTAATACATCTTGCGGTTTCACATCTGAAACAACTGCTTGTGACGTTATGAAGATTGATTTGAAATCATCTGCATATTTCTTTAAGAGGTCTTTATTTTCACCTGTTACAGTCACTGCAACTTCAAGTGAACTTCCGACAACTTTATTTGCTCTTAAAACTTCAATAGCTTTCGTTACCGTTTCACGAAGTTTCATAATTTCAGTGAAATCTTCGTTAATTTCTGCATTTGTCCACTTTTCGTTCGTTGTCGGCCAATCGGAAAGAATTATACTTTCAGGTTTACCAACTTTTTGAGCTGCAGGTGTATTTTGCCAAATATCTTCTGCTTGGTGCGGCATAACAGGAACTAATATTCTCGTTAATGCTGAACAAATTTCATACAAAACAGTTTGACATGCCCGTCTTGAAAGTGATTTTTTGCCTGCCGTATAGAGTCTGTCTTTTACGATATCGAGGTAGAAAGAGCTTAAATCAACTGCCGCAAAGTTTTGCAAGCATTGGAAGTATTTATAAAATTCATACGCTTCAAACGCTTCTGTTACATTGTTAATGAGTTCATTTAACTTATGCAAAGCGAACTTATCCAAAGGCTTCAAATCTTCATATTGCACATAATCTCTTGCAGGGTCGAAATCATACAAGTTTCCGAGTAAAAATCTTGCCGTATTTCTTGTCTTTTTGAAGATTTCGGAAAGCTGTTTAATGATGTTATCACCGATTTTGATATCGTTTCTGTAATCAACGGAAGCAGCCCACAATCTCAAGATATCAGCACCGTAATTTTTGATGATATCATCGGGTCTGATGTAATTACCGAGAGATTTTGACATCTTTCTGCCATCTTCGCCAAAAACAAATCCATGAGTCAAAACTTCTTTGTAAGGAGCAATTCCTCTTGTTGCAATACATGTCAATAATGAAGATTGGAACCAGCCTCTGTGTTGGTCAGAACCTTCAAGGTATAAATCAACAGGAAGTTCGCAAAGCTCATCTTTTCTTGCTTCAACAACAGCTCTGTGAGTAACACCCGAATCAAACCAAACGTCCATAATATCCGTTTCTTTTTCAATATTTGAGCTATGGCAGTCAGGGCAAGTGAAACCTTCAGGGAGAAGTTCTTTTGCGGTGTATTTTACCCAAGCATCAGAACTTTCTTTTTCAAAAATTTGAGCAACTCTTTCGATAGTTTCTTTAGTAACAATCGGTTTTCCGCAATCTTTACAATAAAATACCGGAATAGGTACACCCCAAGCTCTTTGTCTTGAAATACACCAGTCTGAACGATTTTCAACCATGTTTGAAATTCTTGCTTCGCCTGATGCAGGAATCCAATGCACATTTTTAATCGCATCAAGTGTTTCTTTTCTGAATTTATCAACTTTGACAAACCATTGTTCCGTTGCTCTGTACATTACAGGATTTTTACAACGCCAGCAGTGAGGATAACTGTGAACAATGTCACCTGATGCCATAAGAGCTTTTACGGTTTTTAATTTGTCGATTACGATTGAATTTCCTTTATAGTATGGGACTCCAATTAAATCTTCATCGTCAAATTCGTCTGACTTTACCCAAACACCTTTTGCGTTAAGCGGTGAGAAAGTTTTGATGTTATAACGACAGCAAACTTCCCAGTCTTCAAGACCGTGTCCGGGGGCGGTGTGAACGCAGCCTGTACCTGCATCTAATGTAACGTGGTCGCCGCAGATAATAACAGAATTTCTGTCATATAGCGGATGTTTTGTATTCATAAGTTCAAAGTCTTTTCCGACAGCTGTTCCAAGAACTTTTATCTCTGATTCTTGTCTGTTAATTCCTTGCAAGAATGAACCGAGCAAATCAGTTGCAACAACGTAGTTTTCACCGTCTAATTCAAAGATTGAATATTCATATCTTGCGTTCATAGAAATTGCAAGGTTTGACGGGATTGTCCAAGGAGTTGTTGTCCAAATAACTGCATATAAATTTTTGTCTGAATTAATGTTTGCAAGGCTGTAAACCTTGTTTTTATCATCTTCGTTAAATAAAAATCTTACATAAATTGAGGTTGAAGTGTGGTCTGCATATTCAACTTCTGCTTCTGCAAGTGCTGTTTCGCAAGATGCACACCAATAAACAGGCTTTAAGCCTTTTTCAATATAGCCTTTTTCGTACATTTCACCAAAAACTCGGACTTGTTCCGCTTCAAATTCCGGATTTATTGTCAAATAAGGGTGTTCCCAATTCCCGAGAACGCCGAGTCTGCGGAATTCTTTTTCTTGACCTGCAAGGTTTTTCTTCGCAAATTCTCTGCATTTTTCACGGAGTTCAAGCGGAGTCAATGCCTCTCTGCCGCCTTTAACCTTTTTTACAACTGCATTTTCAATCGGCAAACCATGCCCGTCATATCCCGGAACATAAGGTGCATAGTAACCTCTTTGAGATTTATATTTAATTAAAATATCTTTTAAGATTTTGTTTAAAGCTGTTCCGACATGAATTTTTTCAGAACTCAAATACGGAGGTCCGTCGTGCAAGACAAATCTGTTAGTTTTATCGTGTTTGTCGAGATTTTTTTCATAAATTTTATTTTCATCCCACCAAAGTTGAGTTTTTGGTTCTTTATTAATTGCATTTGCTCTCATCTCAAGTGTTGTTTGAGGCAAATTTAACGTATCTTTGTATTCTTTTTTTTCTTCAGACATATAAATTCCACTCATTTTATATTAGTTACTGACAATATTCTATTACAAAAACAAATAAAAAGTGATTTTCTTTAACTGATAATATAGAAATATATATTTTTATTGCGAAATTCACAGAGAAAAAGGAATAATTCGTTCATTAAAGTTTTATTTATTAATTTTATGCTATTATTCAGAATGAATTTAGAAAAATAAGGATAAAAAAATGATAAAAGTTGCTGTTTCAGGTGCTCTCGGAAAAATGGGCAGAGAAGTTATAAATGCTGTAAATAATTGTAATGAAACGACTTTGGTTGCAGCCATTGATATCTGTAATGTCGGAAAAGACATCGGTGAGTTGGTTTTTAACAAAAAAAACGGTGTTATTATTTCTGACAACGCAGAAGAAGCCCTTAAAAATTCAAATGCAGATGTTGTTGTTGATTTTACTCAACCTGCTACAATTTTTGAAAATGCAAAAAAATATTTGAATATCGGTGTTGCTCCCATTATCGGTACAACAGGCTTAAAGCCCGAACAAATCCAAGAACTTGAAAATTTATCTAAAGAAAAAAATGTTTCTTGTTTAATTGCTCCAAATTTTTCAACAGGTGCGGTTTTAATGATGAAATTTGCAAAAGAGGCTGCAAAATACTTTGATAATGCAGAAATTATCGAACTTCACCACAACCAAAAGAAAGACGCTCCGTCAGGAACGGCAATCAAAACGGCTGAACTTATGGCAGAAGAAAATTCTTGTTTTACCCTCGGAAATTGCGATGAAAAAGAAACTTTAACGGGTGCAAGAGGTGCAGTTGCTAAATCGAACATTCATATCCACTCAGTTCGTATGCCGGGATATTCAGCATCACAAGAAGTTATTTTAGGTGCAGCCGGTCAAATTTTAACAATCAGACACGACACGTCAGACAGAAAATGCTATATGAACGGTGTTTTACTCGCTGTTAAATACGTTGCGGAACACAAAGAATTCATTTACGGACTTGATAATATAATGTAATTTTTTGAAGGGTGTGCTTTATTTGTACACCCTTTGTTTTTATAAAAAGTTAAAATATGAATTTTACAAAATAGTCGAAATATGATAAAATCCATCAGGAGTACTATTTGAAATATTATGAACAGACGAGATTTTATTTCCTACTGTTGTTTATGTATATTATCAATTCTTTCAGTAAAAAAAGTTTTTAATGACTTTACTGTTAAAAATGCTTCAATGCTAAATTATGTTGAAGTTCAAATTGCTGATCATTGTAATCTAAACTGCAAATATTGTTCTCATTTTTCTCCTATAGCAGATACCCACTTTTACGATTTAAAACAGTATGAAAAAGATGTAAAGCGTCTTTCTAAAATTACCAATAAAATGTTAAAACGATTTAGAATAATGGGTGGAGAACCGTTATTAAACTCAAACATAATAAAATACTTCGAAATTTCAAGAAGATATTTTCCATATACAGACATAAGACTTGTCACAAATTGCGTATTATTACCAAAAATGAGTGATGATTTTTGGAGAAGTCTGAATAAAAACAATATTTCTATTGAACCATCAATATATGACGTTGAAATTGATTGGAAAAAAATTTTGGAAAAAGCTACAGAATTTGATATTTATTTAATGTTATACAAACCTTTAACAAAGTATTTTTTAAATATTAATCTCGATTTATCCGCATCTCAAAGGAATTTCTTCAAGTGCAGACAGAAATGTTTTGATTTTGAATGTTATAATTTAGTTGATGGAAAATTATACATTTGTCCTGTTGTCGCCTATATAAAATATTTTAACAAATATTTTAATCAAAATGTTGAAATATCAAAAGGTGATTATGTAGAATTAGATAAAATCAAAAATATGCAAGATTTGACGAACTGGATAGAGGAGCCAAAACCTTTTTGTAAATATTGCAAAGACAGAATACCAATGAAATGGGAACTTGGAAAAACGGTCCGTTCTATTACAGAATGGGTTACTGAAAATAAATAGAGGGTATTACCCTCTATTTTTAGTTTTTAAAATTCGCAGCAAGCAGCATTTGTTCCTGATGTAAATGTCATTTTTTTGATATTCATTTTATCTTTTAAAAGTTCATAAAATACTTCAATAAGATTTTCACAAGTTGCAACTTTTTTAACAACAACCAATCTTGCCTTTGTATAAGCTTTTGCAAGCGGTGTATCAAATTCTACCCCAAGCATAGTATTTGTTTCGCATCCGTTGATAATTCCCTGATTTTCATAAACCTTTTTTATTTCCGGTAAAATCGGGTCATTTTCCTGCATTATTAAGGCATGGTCAAAATTCATAAGATAACTCCAAGCAATTTTCTTTATATCTCCGCAAGGAAACACAAAACCTGTTCTTTCATCAACTTTTCCGCCTACTTCTATCGTAAGATGACCGCTATGCCCATGTAAATATTGAGCCTCTCCCTCATAGTTCAAAAATCTGTGTGAATATTGTAATTCAATTTCCGCAATCGATCGCATAATAACTCCTTTTATTTCTATTCTGATAATTTGTGGCTTAAAGTCACTTTTATACAATCTCATATAGAAATAGAAAAAGAATAATCCGATTGTCTATATATTAAAGACTATTTTTCTAATACAAAAATAATATTTTTCAAAAAAGAAAAATATTCTCTGACAATATTAGCTTGCAAGTCTTAAACCAACTGTACCCCAAATCATTAAATGTATTGATACAAATTTTAATACACTTGCAGATAAATTATTAAAATAAAAAAATTTTTATGCAACAATGATTAAAGCCAAAATCACAAACAGGAGAAATTAAATGAATGATGAAATAAAAAATATATTAGAAAATACAGAAAATGGAGAATTTGTTTTAAAATATATCGAAGAACTTGAAAAACATATTCACAACCATCATCACAATGAAAACTGTGATTGCGACTGTCACGACCACGAACACGAAGATAATTGTGATTGCGGCTGCCACGACCACAACCATGAAGATGATTGGAAAGAAGTTCAAACACCTTATAACAGTTCTCTTTCTGTAAAAGAATGGGAATATCTTTTGAAAAACCCTATGATATTTGATAAAGATTCTCTAATTGTATTAAAAAGAATGCGTCATATAGCTGCCCCTACAAGTTATATGGAACTTGCTGACACCTTTGGTTTTGGGGCGATGTATTATCAACTTGAAATTGAAAAACTCACAAAAAGACTTTTACCGTATATAAAAGCAGAAAATCTTGAAAAGACCTATCATTGGTCAACTCTTTTCAACTCGTGGCAAAACAAAAACGTATCTGATGATATGATTTTCGCTCTGATTCCTGAACTATACGAGGCTCTTGGAAATATTGATTTATCAAATATTCCGCTAAGAGAAAACCAAATTTAACAGTTATTTTGACATTAAATATTGTCAAAATAATTTAATTTCATAGCCTTTTTAACTTCAGACAGCGTTTGTGCGGCAACTTCTCTTGCCGACGTTGTTCCTTTTTTAAGGAATTCATAAACTTCAGGAGTTCGCTTTTCCCAAATTTTTCTTTGTTCTCTGATTGGCTTTAACTCTGTTTGAAGAACATTGTTCAAGAATTTCTTAACCTTAACATCGCCAAGACCGCCTCTTTGATAATGAGCTTTTAACTCATCAAGATTTTGATAATCAGGTAAAAATTCGGAAAAATGCTCTTGTTTACTAAATGCATCAAGATAAATAAACACAGGATTATTTTCTGTCTGTCCCGGATCTTCGACCTTCAAATGATTAGGGTCGGTAAACATAGACATAACTTTCTTTTTAATATCTTCTGGTTCATCAGATAAATAAATACAATTACCGAGAGATTTGCTCATCTTAGCCTTACCGTCAATTCCGGGAAGTCTTAAACAAGCACTGTTTTTAGGCAACATAATATCAGGTTCAACAAGTGTTTCACCATATAAAGAATTAAATTTATGAACAATTTCCCGACATTGTTCAATCATCGGTTTTTGATCTTCACCTGCCGGAACAGTCGTTGCCTTAAACGCAGTTATATCCGCAGCTTGACTTATAGGATAAGCCAAAAATCCTACAGGAATATTTGACTCAAAATTTCTCATTTTTATTTCTGTCTTAACCGTCGGATTTCTTTGTGCTCTTGCAACTGTAACAAGATTCATATAGAAAAAAGTTAATTCAGTTAACTCCGGAATCATTGATTGAATTAATATAGTGGATTTTTCAGGATTTATTCCACAAGCAAGGTAATCAAGAGCAACTTCAATTATATTATCACGAACTTTTTGAGGATTATCAGCATTATCTGTCAATGCCTGTGCATCAGCTATCATAATATAAATTTTATCAAACATATCAGCGTTTTGAAGATTAACTCGTTCTCTCAATGAGCCGACATAGTGTCCTACATGAAGTTTTCCGGTTGGTCTGTCCCCTGTTAATATTACTTTTCCCATATTATATCCTTTTTTCTATCTGAATAGTAAAACAAAAATCAACGTTCTGCAAATAATTAAAAATGATTTTGCAGAACTTAATATAAATTTTACTCATCATATATCAAAGCCCTAAATCTTTTAATAGATTTAGAGCTTCAATATCTTTTTATTATTTAAAAGAATTATAAATTATGCAAATTCTTCATTAATTTTATTAATTACTTCAGCAAGTTTTGAATAACATTCCTCCATTTGATTTAACAATTCAGCTTTTGCTTCAGTCTTATCAGAATTAGCAGGAAGTTTTAAAGCTTCAACAGCAGACATTCTGTTTACCAAAGTTTGTGACAATGTATTTAATTGACCTACATTTTCCATTGTACCTTTTGATAATGTTTGAATGCCCATTGTGTGAATTTTTCCGAGCAACTGTTTGATTTGAGCTGCTGAAAGATTTTTTGCCAAATCTGAATTTTGCGTTCTTTGCAAGTATGTTTTATATGCACTGTAAACTGCTTTTTCTTCAGCGGGAACAAAATCATATTCCTTATCAAGAGTTTGTATATAGTGTTTTACAGCATCTTTATAAGTTGAGTATGATACGGTGTTATCCGCACTGAATTCTGCAAAGTTTTTATCAAGTGTTGAAATTTGTTTGTAATTCTTGATAATTTCATCACCCATTTCCTTACAAGCCGCAGGAAGTTCTGCATAATTATTTGCATTTGCAACTACATCTACCGCTTTTTCAGCAAGTGCCGTTTGTGTGAAGAATACTTGAACAGCCGTACTGCCGTTTGCAGGATTTGCAAGTTGATCGATTACAAATTCAATACCTTCATCAGAATCTAATGTGAGAATTCTGCCGTCAGCTGTTTGAATAGGATATTCTGCCAACTTAGCTCTCATTGAACCTTCAAAAGCTTCATCAGCATTTTCCATCATTGTATATTCAATATCCGCATTACTTGCCATTTCATGACCTGCAACCATATATTCTCTCAATGTTGCTATCGTTGCTTCATCAGGATTCTTTGATTGAACTTCTTTTACGAAAGTCTTAAGCAATTCTTTCGGATGAGCTGTGATATGCTGTTCTGACAAGAATTCCGTTGCCTTATCCAAAGCTTGTGCTTCGTTTGCTGATGAGTTTTTCGCAGCCTTAATGTAATTATTCATTACTCCCAAAGCCATTGATTGTTCATTCGGAACAACATTCGCTTTGACGTAAGCTCTGACTTTTGCATTCAACTGAGCTGCAGCTTCTGCCTTATTTTCAGATGTCTTTATAGCCTCAACATCAGCTCTGAATCCTGCAAGAGTACCTGCAACATTTTCTTGAATTTCTTCTTTTGACATAATACGAGCTTCCGGGAATGCTGCTGTTACGCCGTATTTTGCAGCCATGCCCGCTGAATTTTTATCAACAAAAGCTGTATTATCAAGAGGAGCCATATCCATCAACATACTTCTGTAAACCCAGTCAAGTGAATCATCAGAAGGACCTTCAACTACTAACTTTTGAATTCTCAAGTTATGGTCAAATCTGCTTGTTGCCACATCTTTTTGAGCATTTATTTCTTTTACAACATCAAGTGTTGAAACATCTTTAATACCCAAATCAGCAGGTGTTGCATCTGCCATAAATTCTTTGAATTCAGCTGTAGTCATATTTTGAAGTTTTTGCATTCCTGCGAGCAAGTCTGCATCCGTTGACGTATTGAATTTCTTATCAACGTATTTTGTTACAACTTTGCCTAAATCTTCGCCAAATACTTTATTAATATCGTCATTTGTTTTAATCGTCATATTATCAATTTGATTTGAGAAGATTTCAGAAATGCTTTTTGTCAAACTCTTTGCAATTTTTTTATTAGAAATTGATGCTGAAAGTTTTTCTGCTGTGTTATCAAGCATAGCCTTCTTCAATGATGATAAAGAACCATCTAATTTTTTAGGGTCAATTTGGAATAATCCGTTGAAAATTTCTTGAAGATTTTCAGGCGGCTGAACACCTGCAAAGGCATTTTCAAATGCTGCAATTATTTCATTTTGAGCACCTGCTGCAACCTGTTTAACAGATTGTGCAGATTTTCCGAGTTTTGTTGCGATAGCATCTTTTTCTATTTCAGGGAGCTGACTTCTTAACTCAGAAATTTTTTCTCCGTCAACAACAGAAACTAATGCCTGCTCTGTTTCTTTATCAGGAACAGACATTCTCAACGCTGTTTTTTCAAGCAACATCTTCAACTGACTGTCTTTCAAAGAATCAACCTGTTCTTGAGTTGTAAAGTTACCGTCCTGAATAATTTTTTTGTAGCGTTCATTAGCTATTGCGTATGCTTTTTCACGGTTTTCCACATCTTTAATGTTAACCGGTGCACCGCTTCTCAACTGTTGTTCAAATTCTTGAATTTTTTGTTCAGAAGTACCGAGATCCATAATAGAATCTAAAACTTTTTTGATAGATTCTTCTGTTTTTTCATTTTCACCGGCAATTCTTGTTGCACGCCACATATCGTACTTTTCACCTGATTTCAACTGTCCGGGGATGAATTTTTGTTCTTCAACCATTACACCGTTGAACAAGTGTTTATTATAAACATAACCGTTAGGTCCGCCGTAACCGTTTCCGTAATTTGTACGAGTTACGCCTGTTTCATCTGTGAAGGTACCTTCATCTTCCGCTCTGCCCCAAGTGTTATCGTGATACAAAACATCTTTCATAACAACTTGTTTCGTTTTCGGGTCAATAACTTCAACAGGTGAAACTTCAACTACGTATTGTGCATGGCCTGAATATTCGGTATGGCTTACATGAGTTGATGATGTACCTGAACCGTTACCTTCTTTGATATGAGCAACAACTTTATCAATATCTGATTCGTTGTGGTATTTTTTACCCATAATCATTTCTAAAAGTCTGATACTTTGGTCATCAGACAAGCCGCTTTCGCCCTCTTTTGATACCCAAAGATTACCCATCAATCTTCCACGTTCTGCCGCAACTTCTTGTAATTGAGGAGCAAGTGCCTTGCTTACAGCTTTTCCGTTGAATTTAGCATAAGCCTTCATCTGCGGCAATTGAGCTTCGATTCCTGCGTACATTTCTTTTTCTTCTTGTGTAAACAAGTATGCTGAATCAGGAACTTTCGGCTTTTTAACGCTCGGGTCAACAATTCTGTTATCATCTGCAGATTTCATTTCTGCAACTCTATCAAATTTTGCTTCCATATCATCAAGAGTTTTTTCAGATAAAACTTTCTTCGTTGCTTCTAATACATTCAAAACAACTTCTTGTCTTGTCGGAAGATTTAATTGTCTTTCAATTTGAGCTTGTTCTCTTGCAACTGAATTGATTTCCTTGCCTAAATCAGCTAAAGCCTTATCAGAATTGTTTCCTAACAATTCTGTAAGTTGTTCTTTTGACATATCAGCCGTCATTTCATCAAATGTCTTGAACATATCTCCGACCATTTCGGCTTGTGTTCCGTAACCAAGCAAGTTTACAGCTTCTGCAATTTGTTTGTTAGACGGATTGTCAACAAGTGATGCTTTTGCAGTTTCGATTTTCTTGAGTGCAAGCTGTGCATCAGGTCTGATGTGTGCATTTTCTGCAAATGTTTGTAATGCTTGCTTATCACCTGATTGAATTTTTGTTTCAAAATCGTTTAAGAAACCTGTTACAACAGTTTCTCTATTGCCCATACCCATTTTTTCCAAAACGATATCAAGTCTTGCAGGCAATTCATTTTCTGCTTTCATAACAGCATTTTCAACAGCAACTTTAACTGATGTTGCGTTTGCATCAACGTTGAAGTTTTCTGCTGCTCTGTCAACTACTGCTTTTGAATTCAAATTATTCAAAATTTTGTTTGCACCGTCGTTCAACATACCTTCTCTAACAGGTATATTTAAAGCTTTTTCGTAAGCCGACAATCTTTCGGGAACTTGCAATTCAGCTTCTACTGAACGTCTGTGGTGTGCTGCTGCCAAGAATAAATTCTTGTTATATGCAAAAATTGCTTTCGGAGCTTTGTGAGCTGTCAATTTGTCAAGAGCTGCATTTGCATCGTTTGAAATATTTCTCAAACCCGCAATCTTTTCAATATTTGCATCAATTGTTTCCATTTTTGCATTCGGCAATTCTTTTTGAATAAGTGCTGCCAATTTCTTTTGTGATACGCTTGCAGGTTCACCTTTGACAAGTTTTAATGCCTTATCTTCTTGAGTATCTGCTTTCAAAATTTGTCTTGTTAATTGAGTTGCTTTTGTATCATCAAGTTCAGGTGAAATTGTTTGCAACGTTTTTCTGATTTCTGCATCTGCTTTTGTTGCTCTTTCTTGGTATTCAGCTTTAAATTCACCGACTTCTCTTTGAACTTTTGCAATCGTTTCATTTCTTTTCATAGCTTTTGAAACGGCTTCGCTTTCTTTGTTCAAATGTCTTAACCATTTTTGAGGAGCTTTGCCTTCGCCTTCTAAATCGTTGTTCCAATGAGCATCTCTGAAAATTTCAAAGTTATCGGCATCAAATGCTTGATAATATCCTTCTTCAGTTCTGCCGTCACCTACGTAGTTTGCGGCATTCATCCATTGGTGAGTGCCTGTGTCAACAATTCTGTAACCTTTTTTCATACCGTCTTTGAAATCTACCGGAACTTTTGTGATTTCTACCATCTTGCCCGTTCCGAGCTGAGTTCTGTCGTAAACTTTCATTGTCGGTTTATTGTCAAGTTCTGCCATCATAATTTCCATAGCACGAACTTTGTCTTCGTATGTGATTGTTTTTCTTGCAATTGAAATTGCAGCACACATACCTGTTTGCTTTTGGCTTACATCTTTAATCGTATAAACTTCTTCGTCAGGTCTTTTGATAATAAGATCGTTCAGCATTTCTGAAAATGCTTGTACCTTGTGGTCTTTTAATTGAGGGTTAATTTCATAATCATCACTCAAAAAATGCTTCATATAACCTAAACATTTTTCTTTGTCGTTGTTGTTAATTTCTGATGAACCGATAAAATAGTCCAAATTTTGTCTGATTCTTGCTGCTTCAAAAGTTTTATCGGGATCGTCCAAAACATTTGTCATTTCTTTTGATGACAAAATATCACTTCTTAATTGAAGCATATTTTTTTCTTGTTCCGTCATAGGTTTTTCTTCGCCAAAAACCTTTTGAAAACGAGCCTCTAAAGCCGCCTTATCTTCACCGTCTGTCGAGTCAATCGCAGCTCTTACTGTCGATTGCAAAATTCCGTCCCAGTCAGTGTTTTCCTTTTCTCCATTTGTTCCGCCGAGTGCTTTTGCAAATTCCGAATTGTTTTTAATACCGTATTTCATCGTTTCCACGGTACCCATTAACATTTCGATATCTTCTTTATCACCTGTTTTTCCTACGTTATCAATGGCTGATAATATTAGTTGCTTTTTGTTTTCCAATATAGGCATATTATTTTCTGAAAGAGATTTAATGTTTTTTAAGTCTTCTCTTCTGCCTTTAAATGACGGATTACTAAATGTTGAGCTGAAATTCATACTTGTGTCATTCCTTTTTGTTTTATTCTTATTCTTCTGTGTTACCTGTATATTTTACCACAGTTTAAAGCATTTTCTTCAAATAAGTATAAAACCTTAATATCATTTGGGTTTTAACCTATTTTGAAACATGTTCAAATGCTTAATCTGTCAGTATTTTAAAGCATATTATAAAAATTTTTTGCTACATGCCCGAAAAAATTTTTTAATATTTTTACAAACGTTAACAGAAAGTGTAAAAAATACACACATCATTTTGTTACTCTGCGTAAGAAATTTTACCCATAACGACTTTTTTTGAGGCACCTGTGCAGCAAGGCAGATTATTTGTCCTTTTCAAAAACGTATTCAAGCCTAAAATAGCAAAAGCAAGGCATTCTTTGAATTTACTCTGTATTCCGTAATCTTCGTGGGTTTTGACGGGAATATCACCAAAATATTTTTGCAAAGCCTGCATTAAAACGGGATTAAACGCACCGCCGCCGCCGATTATGACTTCCTCGACCGATGTTTTCGGGAAAACGAAATTGCAATACGAGTCAAAAATCGTTTTTGCCGTAAGCTCAACTGATGTTCTGATAATAGAGCATGGATTTTTTTCTTCAAACAAAGAAATCATTTTTTCGGCATATTCGTCGTTAAAATGCTCACGCCCGGTTGATTTTGGCGGTTTTTGAGAATAGTAATCATCTTGCAGTAAAATTTCTAAAACTTTTTCATCAACAGTGCCTTGTTTTGCAAAATTTCCGTCTTTATCATAGGGTTTGTCAAAAAATTTCAAAGAAAAATAGTCCGACAACATATTTCCGACACCGTTATCAAAAGCGAATGTATCGCAATTCTTAGAAATCACAGTAACATTTGAAATTCCGCCGATATTTTGAACACAAACATTTTTTGATTTACCAAACAAAATCTCATCGGCATAAGGAACAAGCGGAGCACCTTGACCGCCTGCAGCCATATCTTTTGGTCTAAAATCACCTATCGCTAAAATTCCTGTTTTCTCGGAAATTTGGGAAATATCTCCGATTTGCAAAGTGCTTGTGATATCATAACCCCCGATTTTGCAAGGCTTTGGGGCATGCCATATCGTTTGCCCGTGAGAAGAAATAAAATCAATGTCTTGTGCCGAAAGTTCATATTTTTCAAGAAGTTTATTAACGCATTTTGCAAAATGTTCACCGACGGCAAAATTCAAAACGCAAACGTCGGAAACACTTGCCTTATCCGTTGCGGCACGCAAAAGTGCCTCTCTTAAATCAGCAGGATACTCTAACGTATAAAAACCTTTTATCTCAAAATCGTACTCATCGGAAAGTTTTACAAGACAGGCATCAACACCGTCCATAGACGTTCCCGACATCATTGAAATAATTGTATAAAACTTCTTGCTCATATTTGAATTATAGTATATTATTAATTGATAAAGCAATTTTATTATGTATGTAACTTTATTTTAAGAAAGAGGTTCTAAATGAAAATCGGAACGAAATTTTTATCGGCAGGTTTGCTTATATCAGCTATAATGATAATGGGACTTGCAAGCGATGCAGCATGCAAAAGCAACTGTAAATGTAAGGATAACGTGAAAAAAGCAGAATCGAACATTCAAAAAACATTCGAACGTCCTTGGGGAACATACACCGTAATTGACGAAGGCAACGGCTACCTTGTCAAAACCATTACCGTTAATCCCGAACAAAAATTAAGCGTTCAAAGACACAATCACCGAGGCGAACACTGGATTGTTCTTGAAGGTAAAGCAAAAGTTGTTAAAGGCGACAAGGAATTAACCCTCAACACAGGTGATACAATCGATATTGCCGTTCACGAAATTCACTCTTTGCAAAACCCGTTCAAAACAAAACTCAAAGTTTTGGAAGTTCAAAAAGGTGATGTAATAGATGAAAACGACATAGAAAGATTATCCGATATTTACGGCAGAAAATAAATTGTAACCGATTTTTAAGACTTTTAAAATAGAAATAGTTCTGCTATTTCTATTTTTTTAACAAAAAAAAGAAGCCCCGATTTGAGGCTTCTTTTTTAATATTCTTTTCAAGCAAAACTTATGCTTTTTCGAGATATTTTTCAATTTCCCAAGCAGAAACATTTGTTCTGAATTGATCCCATTCACGTTTTTTCGTTTCCAAAAATTCGTGGTAAATATGTTCACCAAGTGCAGAATTTGTAACAGGGCTTTTTTCGAAAAGTTCGATAGCTTCTGCCAAACTTCCGGGAAGTGAATAAATTTTTTGTTTTTTACGTTCTTTGTCTGTAAGAGCGTAGATGTTGCTTTCAACAACTGCAGGCGGTTCAATTTTGTTTTCAATACCGTCAAGGCAAGCTTCCAAAATTGCAGCAAATGCGAGATACGGGTTGCAAGCCGGATCAGGTGAACGAAGTTCAACTCTTGTTGCACTGCCTCTCTTTGCAGGAACTCTTAACAAAGCACTTCTGTTTGCTAATGACCAAGCAAGATAAACAGGAGCTTCATAACCGGGAACCAAACGTTTGTAGCTGTTTACTGTCGGGTTAAGAATTGCTGTAATTGCTTGAACGTTTTTCAACATACCACCGATTGAATAAAGAGCTTCTTGTGAAAGTTTATACGGTGCATTTTCATCGTAGAAAGCATTTTTGCCGTCTTTGAAAAGTGATACGTTACAGTGCATACCGGAACCGTTAATTCCAAAAACAGGTTTCGGCATAAATGTTGCAAACAAACCGTATTTATTAGCAACTGCCTTAACTGTTGATTTGAATGTAACAACGTTATCAGCCGTTGTCAAAATATCAGCATATTTGAAATCAACTTCGTGTTGGCTCGGTGCAACTTCGTGGTGAGAAGCTTCAATATCAAAGCCCATTTCTTGAAGTGTTCCGACAATATCGCCTCTGACATCTTCGCCCAAATCTTCAGGTCCGATATCATAGTAACCTGCGTGGTCATGAATGTTTACAGCTTTTGTTCCGTCTGCATTTTTTGCAAAGAGGAAAAATTCTGCTTCAGGTCCCATATTCATTGTATAACCCATATCAGCAGCTCTTTTCATAACTCTTTTCAAGTTGCATCTCGGACAGCCTTCAAACGGAGTACCATCTGCATTGTGAATGTCGCAAATCAATCTTGCAACTTTAGCACCTTCTCTTGTTCTCCAAGGAAGAATTGTGAAAGTATTTTTATCTGGGTAAAAATACATATCTGATGTTTCAATGCTTCTGAAACCTTTGATTGATGAACCGTCAAGCATCATTTGGTTTTCAAGAGCTTTGTCAACGTGTTCCGACGGAATTGCCATATTCTTAACTTGACCGTTCAAGTCAACGAATTGCAATCTGATAAATTTAATGTCGTTTTCCTTAATTAAACGCTTGATGTCTTCGTCTGTGTATTTTTTAGCATCAAGACGTTGGTACTCAAAAATTTTTTCCATACAAATTAATTCCTTATACTTTTTTTACCGCAAATATAATATAACTTTTTTTTCCAAACTGCAAATCATTTAGTGTAAATTTTACAATCGTTAATTTAATTTTGTTTACATTTCTCATTAAGCAAAGTAAAATGGGATAAAGAGGAAAAAAAATGTTCAGATTTTTAACAGCGGGAGAATCCCACGGAATATCACTAAACATAATAATAGACGGCATTCCAGCAGGATTTGAAATAGATAACGATTTTGTAAACAAAGAACTTGCAAAAAGGCAAGTCGGCTATGGCAGAGGCGGAAGAATGAAAATCGAAACCGATAAAGCCATTTTCAAAAACGGTATTAGGTTTGGCAAAACGACAGGTGCTCCGATTTCAATAGAAATAGTCAACAAAGACTTTGAAAATTGGAAAACCCCGATGTCATCCGCTCCCGTAGAACAAAATGAAGAAAATCTTGCATTGATAAAATCAAAAGAAATTACAAATGTTCGACCGGGACACGCTGATTTTGCAGGTGCGGTGAAATACGACCAAGATGACGTAAGAAATATTTTAGAACGTTCAAGTGCAAGAGAAACTGCAGCAAGAGTCGCCGTAGGTGCAGTCGCAAAATGTATTTTAAAACAATTTGGAATTGAAGGTTTTTCTCACGTTCTTCAAATCGGGAATGTTAAAATTCCGGAAAAAACAATTCCAAACAAAAAAATTATTGAAAATAATGACCTTCGTGTTTCTGACCCCGACACCTATGAAAAAATGAAAAAAGAAATCGACACCGCAAAAGAAAATGGTGACACACTCGGAGGAAAGGTCGAAATTATTTATAAAAATCTTCCAATAGGTTTAGGTTCGCATGTTCAATGGGACAGAAAACTTGACGGACTGATAGCGCAAGCCGTTATGAGCATTCAAGCCGTAAAAGCCGTTGAAATCGGTCTTGGTGTTGATGTTGCTAAAACTTCCGGAAAACATACTCACGATGAAATGTTTTTTGAAAACGGAAGAATCATAAGAAAAACAAACAATGCAGGCGGACTTGAAGGAGGCATTACAAACGGTGAAAATCTTGTCGTAAAAGCATCTATGAAAGCCATTCCGACTATGAAAACACCATTAAATTCTGTTAATATAAAAACAAAAGAGGCTATTGAAGCACATTTTGAACGTTCAGATACCTGTGCGGTATCTGCTTGTGGTATTGTTGCGGAAGCTATGGTTGCTACAGTTTTAGTTAATTCATTTTTAGAAAAATTCGGCTCAGATAATCTTGAACAAATTAAAAGAAACTTTAAATCATACCAAGAAATGTTGAGGGAACGTTTTGAGTAAAAACATTGTTTTAACAGGACTTTCAGGCTGCGGGAAAACTACAATCGGGAAATTATTACAAAAATATTTTCCTGATTTTAAATTTGTTGATACTGACGAAATAATTGTATACAACGAAAAACGTTCGATAAATGAAATTTTTGCAACTGATGGTGAAGAATTTTTCAGAAATCTCGAAACCCAAACAGTGAAAAATATTTCAAATAAAAATAATTTAATTATTTCAACCGGCGGAGGAATTGTTTTAAGAGAAAAAAATATTGAATATCTTAAAAAAAACGGATTGGTTTTTTACTTAAAAACAACTCCTGAAATACTTGCAAAAAGGCTTGAAGGAAAAACAGACCGACCTCTTTTAAACAATTACGACATGCTTGAAAAATTGAAATCAATGTTAGCAAAAAGAAGTGAATTTTATGAAAAAGCTGATATAATCATTGAAACAGACAAAATGTCAGAAAAAAACACAGCAACGGAAATTATGAGGATTTACAATGAGAGAAGTTAATGTTGATATAAATGCAAAACCGGAAACGAGTTATCCGATTTTAATAGGCGAAAATTTACTTGAACAAGCAGAAGAATTTCTCCAAAGATACTGTCCTGCGACAAAATATTTAATTATCACAAATAAAAAAATTGATAAACTTTGGGGCAAAAATTTAAAACTTAAAAACGCTGAAAAGTTTATTATTCCTGACGGAGAAAGATACAAAAACTTTGAAACTCTAATTTCGATTTTGGACAAAGCATCAGAGTTAAAAATAGATAGAAAAGCTGCTTTTATTGCTTTAGGAGGCGGTGTTATCGGCGATATAACAGGGTTTGCAGCTTCTATATACCGTAGGGGAATAGATTTTGTTCAAATTCCGACAACTTTACTTGCTCAAGTCGATTCTTCGGTCGGAGGAAAAACGGCTGTTAATAATTCTTTCGGAAAAAATTTAATAGGAACTTTTTATCAACCAAAACTCGTTTTAGCAGATACAAAAACGTTGACAACACTTGATGAAAGACAATTAAAAACAGGTTTTGCAGAAGTTGTAAAATATGCATTTATTGAAAAAAGCTGTAATTGCGGAGATTTCAAATTTCTTGATTTTTTAAGTGATAATATTTTGGAAATTAAAAATCTTAATCTAAAATTTATTGATGAAATGGTTGAAATTTGCTGCAAATTAAAAGCCGGCGTTGTTCACCAAGATGAAAAAGAAAATGGATTAAGAGCTATTTTAAATCTTGGACATACCTACGGACACGCACTTGAAAAATGTTCAGAATATGAAATCTTCACACATGGTGAAGCCGTTGCGGTGGGACTGCAAGTATGCTTTGATTTAAGCTTAGCACTCGGATATATCGATGACGAATATTATGACAAAGCAACTGAACTAATTAATCTGTTTGAATTTAATTTACCGGAACATCCGTATTATACGCCTGAAAAACTTATTGAAACAATGAAATTCGACAAAAAAGTTCAAAACGGAAAGGTTCGCTTTGTTTTACCGACAGCAAACGGTGAAGTCAAAATTTTTGATAATGTTGACAAAGAAGTTTTGAAAAAAATATTAGAATAAAATCAGTAATTTGAAGTATCAAACTTTTTCAAATAACGGTTATAATCTCTAAACAGACAATAAGCGAAGGAGGAAACATGAAAATTTTAATTTCAAATGACGATGGTATTCATGCAGACGGAATAGCAGCATTATCAAAGGCTTTATGCAAAGAACACGAAGTTTATATAGTTGCTCCCGACCGAGAAAGAAGTGCAGCAGGACATTCTTTAACCTTGCATACTCCTTTGCGTGTCGATGAAATAGAACCAAGATACGGTTCAAAAAGAACTTGGACAACAAGCGGAACTCCCGGAGATTGCGTTAAAATCGCTATCAACGCAATTTTAGCACCGGAAGAAAAACCCGATATTGTTATAACAGGTATCAATCACGGACCAAATTTAGGGACGGATATTTTATACTCAGGAACTGTTAGCTGTGCTATGGAAGGTGCGGTTATGGGCTATCCGAGTTTAGCTGTTTCTTTGTGCAGTATGAATTACGGCTCAACATCTTTTGATTATACAGCAAAATTTGTTGCAAAATTTTTACCTAAAATAAAAGAAATAAACTTTCCTAAACGCACAATTTTGAATATTAACGTTCCCGGAGTAAGAGAAGAAGATATTAACGGAGTTGCAATAACAACTCTCGGAACAAGAATGTTCACAGACGAATACGAAAAAAGAATTGACCCTCGAGGCAAAGCGTACTACTGGATGGCAGGAGAACTCATTAAAGAAGCAAAAAATGATAAAACCGACATCAACGCAGTTCGTTGGAACAAAATCTCAATAACTCCTATAACCTTTGATATGACTCATAAGAGTATAATTCCGTCACTGGAAAATGCTTTCTGTAAAGACGGAAAATGTGATTGGTTATAATCAGACAAAAATTTTGGCAAAAATTAAGCGGTGAAGAATTCTTCACCGCTTGTTTATTATAAATTTAATCTTTTAACAAGAGCAGGAGCAATTTCATCCCAGAACGCTTCATTTGGATGTTTTCTATCAGAAACACGATATTTATCAATATCTCTAAGCTGATGACCGACTAAATCTTCTGCATCAATGTAAATGATTCCCATTTTCTCAAGTTTTTCAACAACTGTTTTTGGCAACTTGTTATTTTCATAACACGATTCAAATTCGTATGCTTCAGGAGCATCAAGTAATACAAATTTAGAATCAGGATAAAGTTTATGCATTGTATTAACCGACTCTTGCATTGTTGCAATAAATAACGGCATACCGTTACGATATTCTTGTTCAATTTCTTTTTGTTCTTTTCCTGCTAAATATTTTTTAACCCAAAAAGAAAAATAAAAAGACTGTAAAAAGTCCTTTCTCTCAACCAATTTTCCGTCTTTCAAGCGATAATTCAAATCAACATAATTTTGCCAAGGAGCAATAGATGTTATAAACATTCTTCGAATTTGATCATTTATAAATGTATAAAAAACATATTCTGCATCCGGAACATCTCTTTTAAATTTTTTATCGGAAAGTTGCCTGTAAACCCATTGAGGGCCGGTAGAACCGATACCTCTATTGTAAGTTGTTCTGTCCGTTAATTTATTTAATTTATATGCAAAAGTTTGTTTTCCTTGTAAAAAAGGCCCTTCTGTAAAAGAACAGCCGATTGTGAGAATCGGTCTTTTATCTGAGTTACCTCTGTAAATTTTGCCTCTTGTTTTTCGAACTACATCCTCGTATAAGTAATGTTTTACCTTCCCATATTCTACTTGAAATTCTCTGCTGTTTTTATCAATAACGGAGTTGCCCAAACGCTGCTGACTTTCGAAATTAGAATTAGCAAAATTTCTAAAATACAATAACTCCTTATAATCAAGACAAGCCAATAATACAAAAATAAGAATCACATTAATAAAAATAATTAAAATTATTTTTTTTACGCTCATACAAACTATACTCCCTATGACGAGATTTTATAACACAAAAGAATTTTTTTCGATGAAATATTAACAAACCATAACATTTCTTTGCAAAAAAAATTATTTTACTTTACTATTTAAAATATTTTCAATAGTATAATATTAATAAAACGGTAAAAGAATGGTTAGAAAAAAGCCCTACCGTAAAAAAGGGCAAAACAAAACGATTTTATATCTGGAGGTTCAATAAAATGTACGATGAATACTCAATGCAAAACGGAATAAACCCTGCAAGAATTAAAGTTATCGGTGTCGGCGGTGGCGGCGGAAACGCAGTAAACCGAATGATACAAAGCGGAATGCAAGGTGTCGATTTTTGGGTAATGAATACTGATTTACAAGTTTTAAGATTATCAAAAGCAGCAGATGATCACAGAATACAATTAGGAGAAACCCTTACAAACGGATTAGGTGCAGGCGGCAACCCTGCAGTAGGTGAAAAAGCTGCACAAGAAAGTCAAGAACATATTACAGAAGCCGTAAGCGGTGCTGATATGGTATTCATCACTGCAGGTATGGGCGGTGGAAGCGGTACAGGAGCATCTCCTATTGTTGCAAAAATTGCAAAAGACAGTGGTGCATTAACAATCGCTGTAGTTACAAAACCGTTCCCTTTCGAAGGCAAAAAGAAAATGAACAATGCCAACGAAGGTTTGAAAAAGCTTAAAGAAGAAGTTGACGCAATCATCGTAGTTCCTAATGAAAGACTTCTTGAAGTTGCAGGAAACAAGGCAACATTGATGGATGCATTTGCACTTGCCGACGAAGTTTTAAGACGTGGTGTTCAAGGTATTTCAGATATCGTAGCTCTCCCCGGTGTTGTAAACGTTGACTTTGCAGATGTCAAAGCAATAATGAAAAATTCAGGTACCGCATTAATGGGTATCGGTATTCAAAGCGGCGAAGGCAGAGCAGTTCAAGCAGCTAATGCAGCAATCAGCTCTCCTCTTATTGAATCTTCACTCAAAGGTGCAACAGGTGTTATCGTAAACGTAACAGGCGGTAACGATATGACATTGAATGAAATCAATGCTGCATCACAAGTTATTCAAAAAGAAATCTCAGAAGATGCAGACTTCACATTTGGTGCTGTTATCAATGATGATATGATGAATTCAAGCGAAATCCAAGTTACAGTTATTGCAACAGGTTTTGACTTAAAACCCAATGTTTCTGAAAAAGAAAAAAATGCAACAAAAATAACTGACTTAAACAGTTTACTTTCCGGTAAAACAATATCATCAACATCAATACCGACATCAAGTGTTCACACTCAACAAACGAACAGCACTCCGAGCCAAACCGTAAAACCGGCTCAACCGACAACTCAAGAATCGGTAAAGAATACACCTGTTCAAAATACAAATAAAACAACAGGCAAAGGTGAATTCGATATTCTCGATATTCCCGATTTCTTACAAAGACCAAATTCGTAAGAACAGAACAAAAACATTAATAAAAAAGCGGTTTACCAAAGCCGCTTTTTTGTTATAATGAAAAAATCAAAAACATAAAAAGAGATTAAAAATGCAAGCAATAAAAAATTTTCTTACAGAACTAAAAACATTTGCTTTAAGAGGAAATGTAATTGATATGGCAGTCGGTATAATAATCGGAGCTGCATTCGTAAAAATCGTTGATTCTGTTGTTAAAGATATAATAATGCCGCCATTAGGATGGATTTTAGGCAAAGTTGATTTTTCAAATTTATATATCACATTACCGGATTCAAATGGAGTGATTAATTCCTATTCCTCATTAGATGCTGCAAAAGCAGCCGGAGCCGTTACAATTAATTACGGAAACTTTATTAATACCTTGATAAGTTTTATCATTATTGTTTGTGCAGTATTTATGCTTATAAAGATGATAAACAAATTACAAGCATTTACAAAAAAAGAAGAAGTTGAAGCACAACCCAAAACAAAAACTTGCCCTAAATGCTGTTCAGAAATTAATATAAACGCAACAAAATGCCCTTATTGTACAAGTGATATTTAATTTATGAAATTTGTGCTCGTAAGGGAATATCTGAAGTGTAAATCGAAATATTATAATGTTTAGTAGCATTTGCAAGTTTGCGAACGCTGTAAACTGCAAGCTCTTTGTCACAAGTAGGAGAAATAGTGATTGAATTAATCATTGATTTTTCTTCAGGATTTGGCATTTCAACTTCAATATGAGGAACAAAAAGCCCATTTTGAACTTCAAATTCGCAATTTTCTGTGTGAGTATGCGTTCTGACACCGATGACTATTCTGTATTCATATTCCGGAGAAAAAGCCGGATGCTTTAGAAAAACACTGTAAATTTTAAAATTATCAATAATATCCCAAAGTGCAATTTGTTTATCCTTGCCATTTTTCGCCTGAGAATATTTTTCGTTATAAAGCAAAATTGTTTTAGTAAGCATTTCTCTTTGTTTTTCAACGTTATAACAAACATTTGCACAAGCACAAAATTCAAAGCCTTTTGTTTCTACGCAATCTTTTAATTTTTCATAGGAAAAAGCAATATTATAGCCTGTTTTGTCATTCGTTTTAGTATAATTGCTCCAAAGACTCAAACTATTTTTTTCAGTTGCAAAACAAAGCACATAAAATTCAAGCCTTGCAAAAACTTCACTTTCTTCCTCATAGTAAGTGTTACAGGTCATATATTTTGCACGATTGAAAATTTTCAGATAAAAATCATTATCCAATTTATCCTTTAAGTCTTTGAGCAAATCCAAAATGAGCATATATGTATATCTCATCTCACTTTTGTCATTTAAAAAATAAATATTTGAAAACCATAAATGATTACTTTTAAGAATACCTTTCAATGCTTTTGGAGAAGTGTAATGATACAATTCTTTCGGCTTAAAACTTTTAAAAGGTTCTTCATTAAAATAATCGTAATTTGCTTTTTTCATACCCAAACTCAATAAACTATACAAACATTATAGCAGATAAAAACAAGATTTTCATTGATTTTTAAAATATATTTGCGATAAAAAATTTGTTATGTTAAAATCGACACTAACAATTTAATGAAAAAGTTTTCTAAGGTTCCGGAAAGCAATTTCGACTGGTCTGAGAGAAAACGCAGATGCAAGTTTGTACACGGAAGGATAAAAGCCAGGGAGATTTTTTATAAATCTTTCGGCTTTTTTATTGTAAAAAGGAGGAGAAATGCACTGGATACATTTATTTATAGCAGGAATTTTTGAAGTCATCTGGGCAATAGGATTGAAATACTCAAACGGTTTCACAGTTTTAGTTCCGTCAAATATTACTGCAATTTTTATGATTGCAAGTTACTATTATCTTGCTTTAGCATTGAAATCATTACCTATTGGCACAGCTTATGCAATTTGGACAGGAATAGGCACTGTCGGAACGGTTATTTTAGGAATTATTTTGTTCAAAGAACCGGCAACAGCAACAAGATTGGTTTGTATAACTATGATTTTACTCGGAATAATCGGACTTAAAATATTGTAATTTTAAGGCAATTATCAAAAACTTTTTGACTTATAAGTATCAACTGATAAGTGTGTATTTATAAGGGGAAGTTAATGAAAAAATATTTATTAAAATTTGTTTTAACAGCAGTTTTTATCAATTCTGCAATATTTCTCTGTTGTGGTTTTGACTTTATACAAGATTACCAATATAAGGCAACTTTGGTAAAAGATAGCGGTAATCCAAACTATAAAATAGAAAACATGAAATCAATTATAGGAGAAAAAGAATTAACAAAAATTGTCAAAAAATATGATAAACATCACGAATATTTCATGGCAGACATATATGAAAAAGGTGATCAAAAAGGTGTTAAAAATCTTACTTACAAAGCAGGTTTTCACTCACACACAACAGCATCTGACGGACAAATGACCCCTCTTGAAGCACTTAATCAAGCTGCAGAATATGGTGATAAAGTTAAAGCAAAACATCCGTTTGAAAAATATCCGATTATACTTGCATACACTGATCACTACCACGCAAACGGCTGCAAGGAAGCAATTGATATTTTGCAAAAAAACCCTAAAAAATATAAGAATGTTAAAGTATTATTAGGAATGGAAACAGCCTCAACTACTCATTTACCTTCTGATGATGAAGATGGTTCTTATATTCATATACTGCTTTGGGCAATAAATCCGTATATTCCTCAAATAGATGAAATGAATTTTTTACCTGACTACAAAGAAACTATAAAAAGAACACAAGCATTAAGATATGGAATTGTAGGAATTGCACATCCTCTAAGATACTTCTTAAGAGAAGACAGAAATGACGAACAGGTTAAAAAATTAATATCGGAACTTTTTAGCGAATATTCAACTTTAAAAAACGATAAAATTCAATTTACAGAAGGATATTATCAGCCATACAGATTTGATGTTTCACAAGATTTGTATTCTTTCACACAAAATGAAGCAAAAAAATATGGAATATTTTTGACAGGCTCTCACGATTCTCATGGTAAAAGCATATTTCGCAATCAATAAAAGCAGACAAATTTTTATTCTATAATATAATAAAAGATTGGAGAAATAATGACAAAAAATATATGCGTTTACTGTTCATCAAGTAATTATTTAGATGAAAAATTTTATCAAATCGGATACGAACTCGGCAAACAAATTGCAGAAAATAAATATAATCTCGTCTATGGCGGCTCAACCTGCGGAATTATGGGCAAAGTTGCCAACGGAGTTCTTGCAAACGGCGGCAAAGTGACAGGAATTATTCCAAAAGCTATCATGGAAAAAGGAATTTCCAATCCGGCAGCTTCTGAAATTATCGTTTCTGAAAATATGAATGACAGAAAACAAATGATGGAAGAAAAAGCCGATATTTTTATCGCACTCCCCGGAAGTTTCGGCACAATGGACGAAATTTTTCAGGTAATTGTGACAAAACAGCTTTCTTACCACAGAAAAGGTATCATTTTTCTTGATGTTGATGATTATTATAAACCACTGTTTGACATGATGGAAAACTTCTATAAATATGGATTTGCAAAAGACTTCAACCGAGAACTTTATTTTATAGCACATTCCGTTGAAGAAGCTATGAACTATTGTCAAAACTATACTGAAAAAGAATTTGAATTTAAGTATTAATACAAACGTAAAAAATCAAAAAAAGAGGGACAAAAAATCCCTCTTTTTTATTACTTTCTGTCTTTACAAAAAATTGTTTCCATATCTTATGAACAAAACAAATTTCATTTTAAATTAACATTTTGAAGTTTTTTGAAAAATCAAGAAGTATACCCAAGTGGCTAATTGTATAAAAATTTATCTAAGGATATATTTATAATATCTTTTTCATACTTCCAACTATTCTTAATTCCAGACAACGAGCGAGTAAAATCGCTCTTTTTTTTGTACCTTATTACATAAAAATTTTTGTTCAAATCATTAAATCTAACGAAACTTTTCACCTGTTCAAAAACCTTATTTTATATTAAAATAGCAGAGGATAATAATTGCAGGTTAGAACAGTTATGAGTGACAAGATAATAAAGTCATATTTGTGTCAAGGCAAGGAAGTTAATCTGGTTTTCAGTCAAAGACAAAATGCCTATATCATTCAGATTGAAAAAAAAATGATTAAAATGTTTCCTCCTCAAACACCTATAAAGGTTATGGAAAAATTCGCTATGCAAGAACTTATCAATATTACAGACAAAAATTAATTGGGAGTTTTTATGTTTGACAAACTTTTTCTACAATATGTTACAGTCAAAAATTTGATATTTTTTATAATAGCAATTCTTTTTATAATACTTATTTTAAATAATATTGACATAGCGTTGCTTTTCTTTGCATCATTTGTTATATCCTGTTCATTAAACCCTCTGGCAAACAAGCTTGTTGAAAAAACAAAAATGAGCAGAACTACAGCAGCCATAATTGTATTGGGCGGTGGTGCTCTTCTTTGTCTTTTAATTCTCGTTCCGACTATTATACTTGCAACCTCAGAAATATCATCTTTTGCAGACAGTTTCCCAAAATATATTGATGAATTCGATGAATTTATTACAAATTCACCGATTCTTGCACAAGCCGGCATTCATGGACTTGATGGTGATGCAATTGCTTCGGGACTTTCTGCATCAGCTGCTGATATTTTGAAAAACCTTGTTGATGTCGGTAAAAATATCGGTTCAGGTTTTGTTTACCTTGTCATTTCTTTGATGCTGATTTTCTACTTCATTTCCGATAAAGATATTATAAGAAAAACCTTTTTGAGAATGTTTCCATCTGAAATGAGAAAAAATGCAGGAAATATATTAGATATAATTTCGCAAAAAATCGGCGGTTACATTACGGCATTGGTTGTAACGATGATGAGTGTCGGTGTCGTAATGGTTATAGGTTTGTGTTTGTTAAAAGTGCCTTATGCATTGCTTTTGGGCTTGATAACAGCAGTATTTGATATTGTTCCTGTCGTCGGTCCGACTATTGCTTTTATTATTTGTATAATTACAACATATCAAGTCGGTGCATCTGCCGTTATATCGGTTATTGCTGTATTTGCAGTTGCTCAGCTTGTTGAGAACCAATTTGTCAGACCGTATATTTTTGGCAAAATGTTAAATCTTCACCCGATTTTGATATATCTGTTTTTATTTATTGCTGCAAAATATATGGGAATTACAGGTGTGATTTTTGCACCTGCGGTTGCGGCTACAATTTGTGTCCTAATAGAAGAACTTTACATGAAAAAACTTGATTAGAAATTTTGTTAAGTATGCTAAAATAATAATGGTGAAATTATGAAAGAACAAGAAGAAATTATTAAAGAAATGCAAGAAATAGCCAAACAAATGGTTATCGACGATATAGAAGAAAATCCGGACAGTGAAAAAGAAGGCTTTGATTGCGATTGCTGCGGAAAATACAAAATGCTTGCAGGTTCTGTAGGATACGGAGAATACAGACTTTGCAACGACTGTGTTTTACTTGCTGAAATCAGTTTTAAACTCGGAAAAATAAATAATATAAAAGAATTAATCGACGCAAATGCAGATAACAGACTTGAAGGAATGTGTAATTTCTTGAAACAAGAAGAAGCAAGGGAAAACAACTAATTTGGCAGAAAAAGAAACATACCTCCAATATAATTTGAAAGACGGTCATTTAATAAGATGGCCGGATCACTGTTTTCCGCTAACTTTTTATATCGCACCTTTTCGATGGTATAGAGGTAAAGGCGAAGAACATAAATACTACGGTATGGTTCAACAAGCATTGAGAGCTTGGGAAACAGCTTCCAAAGGTAAATGTAGATTTCAACTTGTAAATAATTTGAATGATTCTCAAGTAAACCTTGAATGGAAAAGAGTTGACAGAAAATCTCTCGGATATTGCCTTTTTAACTTCGACAATCAAGCAAGACTTTATTCGGCAGAAGTTCAAATAGGACTCTCTGATGGAATTTTGCACGCTCAATATATGGACGAAAATGAAGTTTATCACACAATCTTACACGAAATCGGGCATGCCTTGGGGTTAGGTCACTCACCATATACATCAGATATTATGTACACTCCCCACCAATACGGAAATGTCGTTTTATCAAGACGAGATATAAATTCTGTCAGATGGTTGTATAACTTACCCCTTGCTGCTACAGCAAAAGATTTATCATCAAAATTAAAAATGAATGAAAACGATATTGACGTTTTGATTTACCACATGATTCACAAGGACGGAAAAGAAACAGAAATAATAGCAAGTGGTAATCAAAAAGATTTAATGACAGAACAAGCCAAACTTGCTGAATTAAAGAAATATCAGGTATTAGGACTTCAAAACGTAAGAATTTCAACAAATACCCACGAATTTATGCGTCAGCAACAACAACAATTCTTGCGAAACAATTTAAAAAATAAAAATAAAAAAGATTAAAAAATTGTATAAAATAAAGTTTATGAGATAATAAAAGTGAAACCGATTGGATAATTGCGTACGAATAAAAATGTCGTATGAGGAAAGTCCGAGCATTCAAGGGCATATCGCCGGATAACGTCCGGAGCAGGTGACTGCGTGGAAAGTGCCACAGAAAAGTAAACAACCCGCAAGGGTTCAGGTGCAACAGTAGTGTAAAAGACTACTCGGAATATCGAGAGGTATTCTTGCGGTAAACCCCGACCGAATGCAAGTTCAACCGAAAGGCTAAGGTGACCCGCCATCTTTCAACAGAACGCTTGAGCCGTGTGGCAACATACGGTCGAGACAGATGATTATCTAAAACAGAACTCGGCTTACGGA
>JBJEGN010000058.1:10959-12580 GCA_051875105.1 Candidatus Gastranaerophilaceae bacterium | reverse complement strand
TTGCAGTACCACAACATACAACAAAAAATTTGATAAGTCCAGAGAAATATTTAAAGGTTCGCTCATCATTTTAGAGCGAACCTTTTTTATACTTGATTTTATTGAATTTATAAGTTAAAACACAAAACGATGTTTTCGCTTATTGTAGCAATAAGCGAAATTATACAGGTACATTTTACTATAATTAGTATGTGTTTGTCAATAATTGAAAACAAATTTATAAGAAGAGGATGAATGATATGAAAACAGACTATGCACAAAAAAACAAGAAAATATATTTATCTAATGTTGCAAATGAATGGAGATTGCTTAATTGTAATTCTTTCAAGATTAGCACATATCAAACTTATGATTGTATTATACGAAAATATATTTTGGAATCTAATTTAAATAATGTCCCTATTAATCAAATAAAAACTCAGGACATTATTTCTTTTTCAAACCGGTTACTTGATCAAGGATTGTCAGCAAAAACCGTAAACGATATCCTTATCATTTTAAATTCGTTACTAAAATATGCAAACAAGAATTATCTTATTGCAAAGCCGGAAATCAAATATATAAAAGAGAATAAAAAGGAAATGCGTGTTCTTAGTATTGACGAGCAGAGAATATTTGAAAATTATCTAAAACAGGATATGGATATTTTTAAGTTTGGAGCTTTAGTTTCTTTATATACAGGATTGAGGATAGGCGAATTGTGTGCATTACAATGGGGAGATATTAATAATCAAAACCTGAAGGTTTATAAAACATTACATCGACTGTATGATGAAAACGGCAAAAGTAAAATAATAATTGATACACCAAAGACCAATAAATCTAACAGAACAATACCATTACCATTGTTCCTGAATGAATTAATTGAACAGAGAAGAAAAGAGCCGGAAATGTATGTTTTGTCAACATCAAATATTGAAATTATAGAGCCTCGCTTAATGCAAATTCATTTCAAGAAAATGGTTCAGGATTGCAATTTAGAAAGTGTAACATTTCACACATTAAGGCATACCTTTGCAACAAGATGTGTTGAGTGTGGATTTGATGCGAAAACATTAAGCGAAATTCTCGGACATGCAGATGTTAAAACAACTCTTAATAAATATGTTCATTCTTCAATGAAACTCAAACAGGAGAACATGAATAAGCTTAATAGAATTGCCGTCTGATTTTCGCTTATTGCTACAATAAGCGAAAAATAGGAAAGGTGTGATGTTTTGAAAACGAAAAAAATAATTTCACTATTATTATGTGCAATAATAATTATTTCTTCAATTTTATCATTTAATTATATTTCTTTTGCTGCCGGTAATCCAACGGTGTATTCAAATTCAAGCAATACAGAGATTTATGCAGGAGAAACCGTGAGAATACCGATTTCAATTAGAGATAACAGCGGATTAATGGGATGGAAGTTAACATTTAATTATGACAAGGATGTTCTTACTCCTACATCTGTTGATTACGGAGATGTTATCAGTGGTGGAATACAAGATAATATAGAGGGTGATTCAGTTCCGGGTAGCTTTAATGTGTATTGGGCAGACTCTGATAGTGAAACATATAACGGAATAATGTTTTATATTAATTTCACTGTTAATTCATCTGCTGTCGGAAATAC
>JBJEGN010000058.1:4216-10859 GCA_051875105.1 Candidatus Gastranaerophilaceae bacterium | reverse complement strand
GATACAATTTCTGTTCCCGTTAAGATTGATAATAATCACGGAATAATGGGATATAGAATCACTGTTAAGTTTAATCCACAGGAGCTGGAAATAATTTCGGTCGAGAACTCAACTGATTTTTTAGGAACATTTAACGATTCAATAGGAATCAAAACGGGTGAATTTGATGTTTTGTGGAATTCAACAAGCGAAGTCATAAAGGATGCAACATTATTTACATTGAATTTCAATGTTATAACAACGACAAATACTACAAGTAAAATTGAGCTTAGCTATACGCAGGCTGATACCTTTAACGAGGAATATAAGGATGTTGTGTTTGACTGCCAAGATATAAACATTTCACTTAATGCCGAATGTGAACATGATTATGTTTCTGAAATCACAAAAGCTCCAACCTGTAAAGAAACAGGTATTCGCACATATACCTGCTCAAAGTGCGGAGATACATACACCGAAGCTATTGAAAAAGTACCTCATAGTTACAGCGAATGGACATACAACGGAGATGCAAAATATAATTCATCAAGCAGTTATACTAACGGAACGCAATCAAGAACCTGTACTGTTTGCGGTGAAACAGAAACTGTTGAAGCACCAAATACAGCTCTTCTAAGACGACGAGGCAACGCACTTGCTCTTGAAAGCAGTATTACATTAACAACCTATATTACAAAAGATATAGTTGATTATTATGATGAGGTTTATGCCGAGTTCGCAAGAAATGATAAAACAGAAAATGTTTATGCTTCTGAAAAAACATTTACCTCTGGCTCAACGGTTTATAACGTTTTTGATTATAAAGGAATATCACCGCAAGCAATGGGTGATGACATAGAAATCACATTCTATGGTATCAAAGACGGAGTTAAATATTGGGGCGAAACCTATACTTATAGTGTTACAACCTATGTTCAGTCAACTCTTTCAAAATCAACAACATCTTCCAAGCTCAAAACCATGCTTGTTGATTTAATGTATTACGGAGCAGCGTGTCAAACATATTCAAATTATAAAACGGATGCTCTTATGACAGACATTCTCACAGATGAACAAAAGCAGTTAAAAAGTAATTATGCATTAGAGTTAAGCAATATTAAGAACTCATCATACGAAACCTGTGAAAACAGACTTGTAAGATTTGGTACAGCATTAAGATTGAATAATGCTGTTGAGATAGCCTTACCTCTTAATATGACAAATGTAACATTGGATGAGCTTACACTTAAAGTCAAAATTGGCACAAGGGAATTAACATACACTTATGCTGAAAATCCTGAGAATTTTGAAAAAGGATTAGACGGATATTGGTATTTCTATTTTGACGGAGTGTATGCAAACCAAATGAGCGATGAGGTCTTTATTTCAGCTTACAGAGGAAGTGAGCAAGTTAGCTATACGCTTAAGTACAGTGTGGAATCTTATGCTGCAACCGTTACAGATTCAAACTTGAAGGCTGCAACCGATGCAATGATGTATTATGGCAATTCTGCTAAGGCTTATGCAGGAAATTAAACCATATAAACAATTCACGGGAGGTGAAAAAATGAAGGAAGAATATAAGAAGCCAATTACCGATGTTCAGACATTTACAACAGTAGATGTTATTACAACATCAGGAGGCACCGCAGGTGGAGATGAGCCAATCGTAACTCCTCCTGATTGGGACTGATTTTATTGCTGTCTGTTCATTTGTGTAATGGACAGCAATACAGAAATTCCTTTTGTTTATCAAAAGTTTACATAAATTATACTTTATTAAGGAGGAAATAACTAATGAAAAAGATAAGTAAAAGATTGCTTTCATTAATTCTTTCATTACTAATGATTGTATCAGTAATGCCAATGAGTGCAATAACGGCACAGGCAGGTACAATTGCCGAGCTATATTGGCCTGTTAGAGATTCGAAGGGCAATGCAATGAAATCATTATCCACGCATTTTATGGTTAATGGATGGCATCACGGAATAGATGTTGCCAATAGTTCAGGCGGAAAATGGTATGCCGCTTATGATGGTATTATCGACAAAGTCTATACAGGGTGTAAAACAAATGGGAATGGTAATCATTGGAATTGTAACCCTAATCATGGTAGGTATAGTTTTGATGGCTATTATGTTTGTAATAATGGTTTTGGAAACGGTGTATTAATAAGATGTAATATAGGCGGAACAACTTACTATATGCAATATGCTCATATGAGTAGTGTTGCTTCAGGATTAAAAGAAGGTCAAAAAATTACCAAAGGAACATATTTAGGAAATGTAGGAGATAGGGGATACTCGTTTGGTACCCATGCACATTTTGAGGTTAATAAAGGCACCCCATTTACGAATTATGTTAATGTTGATCCATATATAAGTGGATGTGCATTCTCTTATAATTATGGTTCTATTGTTACCAAACCATCAGCCCCGAAAATCGTTTCAAATGTATCAGGTGATATTGCTGCAAATAGCAATGTAACAGTTACATGGTCCGGTGTTTCCGGTGCATCGAGTTACATTGTTAAAGTTAACGGAAAACAGGTTCAGGATAATAGTTCCACAAAATACGCTTTTACTGCCGGAGCACAGAAATACGAGATAACCGTTTCTGCAAAGAATAGTGCAGGAACAAGCGGAACATCTAACAAAATTACTGTAACCGGACACAATCCTTCAACGGTTACTTTCAAGGATTATGATGGAACAGTATTAAACACACAATCTGTTAAGTACAATGCATCTGCGGTTTCACCTGAAAAGCCACTTAGAGATGGCTACACATTTGATGGATGGGATAAATCCTATTCAAACATTAAGAGTGATACAACAGTAACAGCAACATATAAAATCAATACATATACAATAAAATTTGTTGACAAAGACGGCAAGGTATTAAGCACTCAAAAGGTTGATTATTTAAATGATGCTGTTGAACCTGAAGATAAAAATGTTCCAACAGGATACAAATTTATTGGTTGGAACAGTGCTGATTACGAGAATGTAAAGTCAGATAAGACTATACAAGGCATATATGCTTGGAGCAATAATGATTTACCAATAGTTGCGAGCATAACATCTGCTACACGTCAAGATGACGGATATTATGTTTATTTCGATTTAACTAATTATCCTGATGCGGTGACACGAGGAAGGGCTATTGTATCTATAAAAACATCCGAAGGAAAACTGATTGATACTACGGAATCATCGGCATTTAGTATTGCAAAAAACGGTACTAAAACAGGAATGGAAGTCTTCGTTCCGTGTGAAAAAGCGGCAACTCAGGTCGAATTGGTTATTGTAAACAGCTATTCATCAGGTGTTCCTATTTCAGAGGTAGTTACTGCTTCAATAGATCAAGGTAAAGCTTGGACTGATTGGGGCACAGAAAAACCTGCCGAAGGCACCTACGATGCTATGGAATCAAGAACTGAATACAAATACAGAGATAAAGAAACAACCACCGGTTCGAACGATACGATGGACGGCTGGGAACTTTATGACACCACTTGGGCTTGGAGTGACTATGGTGCTTGGAGCTCATGGTCAAAAACTGCTGTTACTGCAAGTGATTCAAGAAAGGTTGAAACAAAAACAGTAACTGATAAGGCCGCATATACAAACTACAATTACTATTATTATCGTTATTGGAATAGTAGTGCAAATTGCTATTACTATACTTATGCTGCCAATGGTACAAAATACACCAAAACCTTAACATCCCCAATGAGTTATTATGCTACATATGATGGTCATAAAGCATATGTAAAAAGCGGTGGAGGTTATTATAATTTCTCAGGTGAGATTTGGTTCTTATCAAGTACAAGCAATGTTGCTGCACAAACGCATAAAGAATATCGTTATGCCGACAGAAGTAAAATTTACACATATCATTTTTATAGATGGTTGGATTGGTCGGATTGGAGTCCGGAAGAGGTAACGGCTACCGATTCAAGAGATATTCAAACAAGAATAACATATCGTTACAGAAGTAACGATGCCGGTGAAGAAGATACAAGTGGTGAAATCCGTACAATTACAGGAACAGTGGATTCTTCTTTAGCCGGAAAACAAGCAACAATCTTTATTTATAAAGTGGATGAAGCTTCTGACTACTCAAACGAGTATGTCGCACAAACTACAATTGATGAAAATGGTCAGTATTCATTTACTTATAAACTCCGTGAAGAGCCAACTGTAAAAACAGGAGATTTTACTATTGCTCTCGGTATAGAAGGAACAACAAACACAACAATTATTGGCACCATTGAAGCACCAAAACCGGTCTATACAGTAAATTTCTATGATTATCAGGGCAATGTTATTGATACTCAACAAATTACAGAGGGAGATAATGCTGTCGTTCCCACTCTTGATGAGCGAGAAGGATATACCTTTACCGGTTGGGATGACAGAACTACAAATGTTAAGGATAATTTAGATGTTCATCCGGAATATACCAAAAATCAATATACTGTTGTATTTGTAAATTGGGAAACCGATTCTATTGATATTAAAGAATTTTACTATGGAGACAAGCTGATTGTTCCCGATGTTGAACCCAAAGAAGGCTACAATCTTACCGGATGGGAAGGTGTTGAAGAAGGCGAAACAATCGTAACTGATAATATGATTGTTACAGCAACATATTCAAAAGAAGTTTATGAAATTAAATTCCTTGATTTTGACGGAAATGTAATTGAAACGCAAAATGTTGAATATGGAGATGCTGCAACCGCACCTCAGGATTTAACCGGTGATGATATTATCTTCCTTGGTTGGGCAACAGATGAATTTGATGATTATTCAAATGTTACAAAGGATATGGAACTTATCCCTCAGTATGTTTTTGAGGATACAGTTGAAACTCCTACTGCTAATATTGAATCAGGGGTATATAATGATGTTATAACTGTATCTTTGAATTGTGATACACCAAATTCCGTAATCTTCTATTCTCTTGATGGTTCAGATCCAAATATAATGGGAAATATATATACCGGACCGATTACTGTTAGCCAAAGTTCTCAGCTTAGATTTATTGCTGGTGCATTAAATATGAATAACAGTGAAGAAGTTTCAAAATATTACTGTATTAATAATCCCGAAATAGCAAGTGAATGGATGCCGTATTCACAATTACCACAAACGGTAGTTAATAATTTCAGTGATTATACTGTTGAAAGCGATACAGGCTACAGATACAAAGATGTAGAAGAAGCTTACACTACTGAAAAAGCAGCTGAATTAATAGCAAATAATTGGGTATATGAAGAAAGCACATATACAGATTACACAGCATGGCAGGATGAGACTATTACCGATGATGGTAGCAAACCGGGTTTTGAAATTGACACAAGAGAAGTTGAGGACACAACCGTAACAAGATATCAGTATTCACATTATAAATATACCGATAGTAACGGTGATGTTCAATACTCACCATCAGATGTCGATGGATATGATTGTGAATATGAAACCATAATTGTTGACAATAGGCTTACAATAGCGGGATTTGATGACAACAATGTTTCATTCTATACTTATAATGGTGAAAAATGGTTTACTCAAACAAAAGTTAGTGGTGTAAAAACACAATATCGTTCAAGATACCAAGTTGACAAATATTACAAATGGACTGCTTGGTGTGTAACCGCTCCTGATGCAAGCGAAAGCAGAGAGTATGAAACAGATACAGTATATAGATACTATAATAAAAATCATTATATTGTAACTATCCCAAACCTTGGAGATGCCGGCACTACACTTATTATGAGGGAAAATGATACAATTGACATTTCTCCGTATAACGATGTAACGGGATATGAATTTGAAGGTCTGTATTTTGATAACGAATTTACTAATAAGCTCGATTTATCTAAACCTATTACAGAGAGTGTAACTCTGTATGCAAAATATACTCCAAACACTTATACTGTAATTTTCCAAATGCAGGATGGAACTGAACTTGACACACAAGTAGTTTCATATATGCAGTCTGCAACTGCACCGGCAACAGACACTGTACCCGGATGGGTATTTAACGGCTGGGACAAATCGTTTGATTGTGTATTAGGAGATCTTGTAGTTACAGGTTCTTATCTAAAAGAAAGTGAGTATGCATATATTTCATTTGATAAGGAGAACCTTAGTCTATATCAAGGAACAAGCATCACATTAATTCCGGTAATTACACCGGATAACTTGATTGACGAGGAAATTGAATGGAACTCAAGTAACACCAGCGTTGCAACTGTTGATGAAAATGGTTTGGTTACAGCTATATCAGCAGGCACAACAACCATTACTGCAAAAGTAGTCAAAACTAATGAGATTGCAGAATGTAATATTACTGTTGCTGAAGATACAAACAATTTCCTTGTTCTAACAAACAACACATCATTAAACTATGATTCTTTAGGTTATCTAAGACGAATTAGTTTTGAGACTTCAACAAGTGATGTAGCAAAAGAATTTTCAAACAAAAATTCAAATTTGAAATTTTTCAATATAAATGGTACAGAACTTGGTGCAGATGATAATGTCGGCACAGGCACACAAATTAAGCTTTTTAATGGTGCATCTTTAGTCGATTCTAAAACAGTTGTTATAACAGGTGATATGACAGGTGACGGCATTATTAATAACCGTGATG
>JBJEGN010000058.1:0-4116 GCA_051875105.1 Candidatus Gastranaerophilaceae bacterium | reverse complement strand
AATAACCGTGATGCAGCAATGGTAGCAAGGTATCTTGTTGGTAAAGACACTTTTTAATCATTAATATTTCAGCCACACTTTCGGGTGTGGCTGATTGTTTAGAGGTACGATATGAAAAAATTCATTTCAATTATTCTAACGGTATTGTTGATGCTACAATGCAATATTATTGCGTTAGCTGCAAATACCGCAACGGTATCAGCAGACAAAGTCAGCTTATCTCAGGAAGAGCCAACGCTTATACCTGTTAAAATCAAAAACAATAATGGCATAATGGGATTTAAAATAACTGTTGAATATCCTGTTGATAAACTTGATATAAAATCCGTATCAAGAGGTGAAATTACCGCAAAGGGTAATTTTAACACAAATTTTGGAATTAACGACGGAAAATTTGATGTACTTTGGAACAATACAGATGATGTATCGGGTGATGGCACACTTTTTGTTCTGTCTGCACAGGCAGCAACAGAAATCTCAAAAGATACTGCAATAAAGCTTTCTTTCAGTCCGCCTGATACATTTAACATAAAGTATGAGGATGTTGCACTTGATTGCCAAAGCATAGTAATAAGTGCAAAGCATATTGAAACAACAACCGAAAACACTACTACTCAAAAGGGAGAAACTACAACTAAAGCAGCTACTCCTATTGATTCATCTCAAATTATAGATGCTGTTGACACTACCCTTGCGCAAAACGGGTGCGACAACCTGAATGATGTTAAGGACAAAGATGATTTCGTTAAGGATTTCAACAAAAATCTTGAAATAATTACAGGTACAAACGAACATAATGTTGCTGACTTTGATACCATAAACAGTATGTATAACAGTGCTTATGAAGGCCAGTTCATAACTGAAATTACCAACAATATTGATTCAAATGTTATCGATACTGTAATTAAAGATACTCTTAAAGAATTTAATGCAAAATCTATTGATGAGCTTGACGAAAAGGATAAAGCAAAATTTGTTCAAAGGGTTGAAGAAAAATTAAAGGAACAGGACACTGATATTCCAAGTATTTCCGAAGATTTAAATACCGATGATGCTTTGGATATTATTAAAAAAGTATATAATCAAAAGAATGAGGACAATGAGCAACAAGAGAATGAAGAAAATAGTGTTCAAAAAGGCATAATCATAGCAGTGTCTGTTGTTGCACTAATTGTGCTAATTTCAATTGTAATTATCATTAGAAAAATGCGTAAGACTAAGTCACCAAACTAACCACAGCTCCTGTTTCTAGTCGGATGTGAGCATATATATCAAATTGCAATAACCTTGAGATTGTTCTCTTAATATGGTATAATAATCGTATCAATAATATGGAGAATTGAGCATGGAAGAAAAAATGACAAATGCACAAAATCAAGGTGAAATAGTAATTTACCAAAATGATGACGGTGATACAAAAATAGATGTTCGTTTTGTTGACGAAACTGTTTGGCTGACACAAGCACAGTTGTGTGAGCTTTATCAAACGAGCAAATCAAATGTAAGCGAGCATATCAAGAATATTTTTGAAGAAGGCGAGCTTGATGAAATTTCAACTGTTCGGAAATTCCGAACAGTTCAAATTGAGGGCGACAGAACTGTTACAAGGGAACAATTACACTATAACCTCGATATGATAATTTCACTTGGATACAGAGTTAAATCTATTACTGCTACCCATTTCCGTCGTTGGGCAACTGAACGATTAAAAGAATATATGATAAAAGGCTTCACCATTGATGATGAACGCTTAAAGAATCTTGGTGGCGGAAGCTATTGGAGAGAGCTTTTAGATAGGATTAGAGACATCCGTTCTTCCGAAAAGGTTATGTATCGTCAAGTGCTGGACCTATACGCAACAAGTATTGACTATAATCCAAAGAGCAATGAATCTATAGCTTTTTTCAAAATGGTTCAAAACAAGCTTCATTATGCGGCCCATGGACATACTGCCGCCGAAGTAATTTATGAGCGTGCAGATGCAAGCAAGCCTTTTATGGGATTGACAGCGTTTTCCGGTGATTTTCCAACCTCAAAGGATATTGGAGTTGCAAAGAATTATTTAACAGAAGATGAATTGAAAGTACTTAACAATATTGTTTCCGGTTATTTTGATTTTGCAGAAATACAAGCTATGCGTCATAATCCTATGTATATGAGCGATTATGTTGAACATCTTGATAGCTTACTTCAAGCTACCGGTGAAAAATTGCTTGAAGGTGCAGGAACTGTCAGTCATACTCAAGCCTTGAACAAAGCAAAGGAAGAATATCAAAAGTATCAAGTCCAAAATCTATCCCCTGTAGAAGAGGCATATTTACAAAGCATTAAACAAATCGAAAAAAAAGCTAACAAAAAAGTTAAAGAAGACAAATAATCGAATCAAAGCCGAGAACTGTATTGCTCTCGGCTTTTGCTTTAATGGTACACAAACTTGTACAACAGAAATATAAATTTTAAAATGACTTGCAAAATGGTTTTGGTTATGGTTATATACTCTTGAGGTGATATATATGAATGCAGTAATATATGCTCGTTATTCAAGTGATAATCAGCGTGAGGAGTCTATTGAGGGTCAGCTTCGTGAGTGTAAGGAATTTGCCGAACGCAACGGAATGACTATCGTTGGTGAATACATAGACAGAGCAAAATCGGCTACGACAGCCAATCGTCCGGAGTTTCAGCATATGATAGCTGAGAGCAGTAAACACGCATTTGAAATTATTATTGTTTGGAAGCTTGATAGGTTTGCACGTAATCGTTATGACTCGGCACATTATAAATCTATTCTTCGTAAGAACGGGGTAAAGGTAATCTCTGCAACCGAAACGATTAGTGAAGGTGCAGAGGGAGTGCTTTTGGAATCAATGCTTGAGGGTATGGCTGAATATTATTCCAAAGAGCTCGGCGAAAAGACCTTGCGTGGTATGACTGAAAACGCCTTGAAATGTAAGCATAATGGTGGATTGTGTCCGTTAGGCTTTACAGTTGACGAAAATCTAAATTATATCGTTGATGAGCAGTATGCTCCTATCGTTCTTGAAGCATTTAATATGTACGATAATGGAACAACGATTCAGCAGATTGCAGCAGATTTCAATGCTCGTGGTTTAAAAACACAGAGAGGCAAAAAAATCTCAATAAATTGTATTACTAATATGTTACACAATAGAAAATATATAGGTGAATACAAATTCAAGGATGTTGTTGTGCCGGGCGGGATGCCCGCTATTGTTCCTGAATCATTATTCCTTCGAGTACAGGAACGAATGGTTATGAACAAGAAAGCACCAAGTCATTACAAGGCTGATTGTGAATACCTGCTTACTACAAAATTGTTCTGTGGTAAATGTGGAAGAATTATGGCAGGTGAAAGCGGTACGAATAGAAACGGTGTTAAGTATCGTTACTACAAATGTGTTGGAGTAAAATATCATTACGGCTGTGACAAAAAGACTATCAAGAAAGAACGAATTGAAGATTTCGTTATTGATAGAATAATGAAGATTGTAAACAATCCTGAAGCAATAAACGAAATCATAAAGAATGTTTTAATCTATCAAGAGAAAGGCAACAGGGTTTTGCCAATGCTTGAAGCAGAATTAGCAGATGTTGAAAAACGAAAAGCCAATCTGCTTAATGCAATTGAAATGGGAATTGTTAATGCAACGACAAAGCAAAGGCTTGACGAGCTGGAAATGCAATGCAACAACTTACAGATAGAAATTGCAAGAGAGCAAATGGAAATCAATCTTATTGATGAAAACAAATTGAGATTTTATTTAGAACAGTTTAAAGGCATTGACCCAACAAAATTATCTAATCGCAGAAAGCTGATAAACACATTCGTTAATGCGATTTATTTGTATGATGATAAATTAGATTTAATATTGAATTATCAAGACGGAACTCAAACCATTCCGTTAAGTGAAGTAGAAGCATTTTCAAATTGTTCCCCCGTCATTTGCAAGGGGGAGCCATATGGGACGCATCCGAAAATTTTCCAAACAGGAAATACTTTCGGGTGCGTTATTTTTTTACTAAATCAATATGCATAAAGTTAAGGGGCTGTAAAAAAACAGCCGAAATGAAAAGCCGGGATTCACGAAAAGTGAG
>JBJEGN010000057.1:0-12679 GCA_051875105.1 Candidatus Gastranaerophilaceae bacterium | reverse complement strand
AAAGTCAAGACGAAAATATAAAGCAGTCATGAAATCAGGACCGCTTTAGTTGTACTGATTGAAATTTGTAAGAATTATTATGTAAAATTTGCATCGGCCCTTATATAGAAATTAACAACAAACAATATAAAACCTAAAAAAGCATAATTGCCAATATAGCTTTTATCATTTACAGCAACTGCTTTTGTGAAACAAATCCATGTTACAGTAGATATATCACGATTTGTTTCTGTTTTGGGATAATTCTTGTAATTGTATTTTTGTAAACTCTAATGTATTTTGATTTTTATTTAAAATACGGCTCATATTCTATTTTGTATTTACTGTCCGGGAACAGATGCTTGTGCAAATCAATAAAATAATCATCTGTCATACTTGCTATGTAATCAACAACAATTTGATTTTTCTCTTCTGCCGAATAGTCAATACCGTGATACTGCTTCAAAGCGTTACCTATCGGATTGATATGGTGTTTATAAATTATTGAGTCAGTATCATTTCTCTTTACATCGTCAAGTAGCTTATAGTACAATTCTTCAAACATCGGCTTGATGATTTCGTCATACTGCTTATTCATTGCATAATTTTTATAAATTACTTCATAATTTTCTTTTTTAGCCGTGCTTAAATCCTTGAATGCCCTGTCGCTGAGCAGTATATAATCCTTGCCGTAGCTATGCTCAATAATATCAACTGTTAAATTGTTTATTATTTTTGCATTTTCCGTGCCTATCAGTTCTGTGTTGAATTGATAATCAGGTTCAATTATTTCTGCAAGCACAGCGTCCTGTCTGTCCTTGCCTAAATAGGCTATCATATCACATATACGAACAACGCAACCCTCAAGGGTTGACGGAATAAGCCTTTTAATTGCAGGAGCACCCTCTGTATAACAAGCCTCAACCTCAGCATCATATTCGTCAAATGTCTTTGAATACTGCGGTCTGTATTCCTGCTGTTCGAATTCACCGTTATGACATAATACTCCGTCCAAAGTCTGCATTGTGAAATTCCGTGCAAAAATTTTGTCAAGCACTCTTGTACTGTGGACATTGTGATTAAAATATCTGCCGGTTTCGTTATGGTATAATTCACTCAAAAATCTTTCACCTGCATGACCGAAGGGCGTGTGTCCTATATCGTGACCTAATGCAATAGCCTCAATCAAATCAAGATTTAAGCCTAATACAGAGCCGATATTTCTCGCAATTCGGGATACAAGCTGGACATGCTGGGCTCTTCTCGTTATATCATCATTGTTTTTAAAAGAGAATACCTGCGTTTTATCAGCGTACCTGTTGTAATACGGCAGGTGCATTATTTTTTCTGTGTCACGGACAAAAACAGGTCGCCACAAATTAGCCTTGTCCACACTATCGTCACGTCTTACAGCATTTTCATCCTTGAACGCATAAGGATTAACCCAATGATTTTCCCTGTCATCTTTGATTTTTTGCTGTAATTCTTCATTGATTTTGTTGTATTTCAAGGTGTCTGCCATAATTGCTCAACTCCGTTTCATACTTATTGTAAAATAATAAGTAATAAAATGTCAATATCTAACCTGTTTTTTATGTGGACTGTTTTTAGTACATCTAACATTATATGATACACTTATATAAATATACTTTTTTGAAAATATAGGAGGCATATAATGGAACTGATGAATAAACTTAACGAAAAGCAGTATGAAGCAGTTGTTAATACTGAAGGCTATGTTCGTGTAATTGCCGGAGCAGGAAGCGGAAAAACAAAGCTTCTTGTAAGCAGATATGCTTATATTGTTGAAAATTATGGTATAGACCCCAAAAATATATTATGTGTTACCTTTACAAATAAAACCGCTGCTGAAATGAAAAAGCGTATTCGTTCAATAATAGGAGATGAATTCGATACAACATTGATTTGTACATATCATGGCTTTTGCGCAAGACTGCTTAGAGAAAATCCCGAAAAGTTGTTTTTTACTAAAAACTTTCAAATTATTGACACATCACAACAGCGTTCCATTCTAGGTGAAATATATCAAAAATATGAACTTAAGCTTGACCACGCAAGCTTTGGAAAAATACTAAAGGAAATCAGTATCTATAAATCATCAAATCCTAATTATGTTACTAAATTATGCAACCCTCAGAAATTACAGAATTTAGAAAAAATAACCGATATAAACAGCCAAATTATTGAGGAATACCTGCAAAAGCAAAAAGCTATTTATGCACTTGATTTTGATGATTTGCTAAGCTTTGCTATTTTTTTGCTCCAAACAGACGAAGAAATACGAGACAAGTGGCAGAGCAGACTGAATTATATTCAGGTTGATGAATTTCAGGATAGCTCTAAAAGAGAAATGCTTCTTGTTGATATCCTTTCACAAAAGCATAAAAATTTAATGATTGTCGGCGATCCGGATCAGAACATTTATGAGTGGAGAGGTTCAGAGGTTGAACTTCTTCTTGATTTCAATAAAAGCCACAATCCCACCAAGACAATCTTTCTTAACAGAAATTATCGCTCCACTCCACAAATTTTGCAATGTGCAAATACTGTTATTGAGCATAATAAAATGCGTCTAAAAAAAGATTTATATACTCTATCCGATAACGGTGAAGAAGTAATTCATTTTCATTCAAAAAATGATGATGCTGAAATGAAAACACTTGTTGACAATATCAAACAGCTTCACAAAACACAAAAATACAAATATTCTGATATTGCCGTTTTGTACCGTTCTTCTTTTTTGTCAAGACTTGTAGAAAAGAAATTAGTTGAAAACAATATCCCATATGAGATATACGGCGGAGTTAAATTTTATCAGCGTATGGAGGTACTGGACATAATTGCGTACCTTCGTCATATTGCTTTTGATGACGATATTTCTTTCAAGCGTATTGTAAATAAGCCAAGAAGAAAATTCGGCAGAGTAAAAATGGCGGCTCTTGAAGATTTGCAGGAAGAGAATTACTTTGACAACGGTATTGCTAAAAATACCGGTCTTTACAATGTTTTAAAAGAACATATCGGTGACAAGTGTTTTAAGGGAAGCAATGTCAGTTATTTAATTGAATTAACTGAAAATGTACGCAGTAAAAAAGACAAAATGAAAATTATGGAAATTGTTAATATGGTCTGTAATGATTCGGGATATGAAGAATATATTAGGGAACTGGGTGATGAAGAACGTCTTGATAACCTAATGGAATTTAAACGAATTGCCGATGAGTTTGAAAAAACCTTTGGTGAAGATTTATCACTTGAAGAATTTTTACATCAAATTTCATTGCAGTCCAACGAGAACGAGGAATCCTCAAAGGAAACAGTAAAGCTTATGACTATTCACGCTGCAAAGGGATTAGAATTCCCGGTTGTGTTTATTATGGGCTTTACAGAAAGCGTTTTTCCGTCATCAAAAACAATAGAAAACAGGGGTGAAGTCGGTCTTGAAGAAGAAAGAAGACTTTGCTATGTTGCAATTACAAGAGCTATGGAACGGTTGTTTTTAATGGATAGCGAGGGATATTCACAAAACGGCATTAAAAAACTTCCGTCACGTTTTCTTGATGAAATCGGAATTGAAAACTATAACAGAATCGGAGTAATATCCGATGAACTCGAACGTGAAAAAATACAATATATTTCTCGAAACTCAATAAAAACATTGTGCACTCCTTCAAAAACAGCAGGTGATGAGGTAGAGCATCACATGTTCGGAAAAGGAAAAATTATCAGCGTGGACAATAAAGATTCGAGTTACCTTATTCAGTTTGATAAATTAGAGCAGCCGAGAAATATCGTAAGCAATTATTTTACCGAAGAATTTCAAAACAATCTTAAAAAAAATATTGAAAAACGAATTGCGACAACCGATAGTGATATCCAAAGAAATAATGAAACAACAATTCCAAAGCAAGAGTCCGAAGCAACAGAGAAAGACAAGAAAAATGAAGATTTGTTAAACGATTTTAAGGCTGAAGAAGTTATAGATGTTCCTGTATTAAAAGCTGCCAAAGCAAACAATATCAATAATGATACAGATAATTCAACAGAAATTGCACTAAAAAAACAGCTTGAAGACAGTGAAAACCTTTGGAAACGAGATGATGTTCCCAAAAGTGGTTGGATTTGTCAAGGAGTAACCGATTTGGGAGCACCTGTAGGTATTTGCCAAATGTGCGGTTATCAAATAATTAGATATGTTCACCATATGTATCACGAGAATTACGGAAATATAGATGCAGGATGTATTTGTGCAGGAAAAATGGAGGGAAATATAGATGCTGCGAAACTGCGTGAGCGTGATATGAAAAGTAAGGCACAACGCAGAGAAAGCTTCCAAAAACGCAAGTGGAAAACCTCAAAAAACGGAAATTCATATGTAAAAGTAAAAAATCACATTGTTGTTTTGTATCAAAGAAAAACAGACGGCATTTGGAAATATTCAATAGATAATGTGTTTTGCGTTGAAATATTTGAAAGTCGTGATGAGGCAAAGAACGCAGCATTTGAAGCACTTGAAGAAATCATCAGTAAGTCAAAATAATATGTACGAAAAAAGTCGCATAAGGTATTGTATTATTGTGCCATAAGATGTAAAATAAGCTTGAGGTGATTTTATGGCAATCGGCAGACCTAAGAAAATGATGAATATGTATATCCTTGATATACTCAAAAGAAATACTGACATTGACCATGCAATAACTCAAAAGGAAATTCAGCAAAGGCTTGAAACGGAATACGATATGGTTGTTGACAGAAAGGCTGTTAAGGCTAATCTTGAGGACCTTATCAATGACGGCACATACGATATTTACTGCGAAACTAAAACCCGTTTAACGCCTAATGCAAAAACAGGAGAGTTAGAGAAAAGCGAGGTTTGCACAGGCTTTTACTATGAGTCAAAATTTACCGATTCAGAGTTAAGACTGCTCATTGACTCCGTTCTTTTTTCAAAAAGCATTCCCACTCATAACAAGTCAGCTATTATTGAAAACCTAAAATCTCTTTCAAACAAGTATTTCAAATTTAATGTCGGTCATATTAAATCCTTTGAATCTGCCGACAGAGAGATTAACAAAAATCTGTTTTTCACTATTGAAACGCTCAACGAGGCTATTGATAAGGGCCTTCAGGTTAAGTTTCGTTACAATGAATATGGTGCAGATAAAAAGCTACACAACCGACTTGACGATAACGGAGAGCCGAGAGAGTACATAATCAATCCCTATCAAATTGTTGCCACAAACGGCAGATATTATCTTATCTGCAACTATGATAAGTATGACGATTTGGCAAATTACAGGCTTGACAGGATAACGGATATTGAGCTTTTGGACAACCCGAGAAAGCCAAAGAATAAGGTGCAGGGACTTGTGGGTCTTGATATTGCGCAGTATATGAACGAGCATATTTATATGTTTGCAGGCAAATCTGTTAGAGCAAAATTTGAAGCACCAAAATATTTGATTTCAGATATTCTTGATTATTTTAAGGCAGATGTAAATTTCAAAGAGCTTGACAAAAAGAATGTAATTGCAACTGTTAAGGCTAACGAAACCGACCTTCGCCTGTGGGCAAGGCAGTATGCTGGGCAGATTAAGATTACCGAGCCCACAGAGCTTGCCAAAGCCTGCAAGCAGGATTTATTAGACGCTATTAAATTATACGAGGACTGACTATGAATTTAAGTAAATCAAAATATGTAAGAGGCTTGCAATGCCCGAAAATGCTGTGGATGGACAGGTACAAGCCTGAAATGGCAGAGCAAAATCCCGCACTTGAAGGCATTTTTGCCACAGGCAATGAGGTTGGCGACCTGGCACGCAGATATTTTGGCGAATATGACCTTGTTGATTTTGATTTGGGCATTGACAGTATGCTCAGGCAAACACAGGAATTTATTGATAACGGCAGTAAAAACATTGCAGAGGCAAGCTTTTATGTTGACAACCTCTTTTGCAGTGTTGATATTCTGCATAAAAATCCTTATGGCTGGGATATTGTTGAGGTTAAAAGCTCAACTGCCGTTCACGATGTTTATCTTGACGATATGGCTTTTCAGCTTTATGTGCTGACTAAAGCAGGGCTGAATATCACAGGTGTTTACAATATGCACCTTAATTCAAATTATGTCCGCTACGGTGATTTGGATTTAAGTCAGCTTTTTGTACTTGAGGACTGCACGGAAATCTGTATGTTTAAGCAAAGCGATGTAGAACAGAATATAGCAGGAATATGCAGATATATGGCAATGGCTGATGATTTTGAGCCTGAAAAGGATATTGATATTTGCTGTGAAAGTCCTTATGAATGTGCTTATAAAAGCTACTGTTCAAGGCATTTACCGTGCCCATCTGTTTTTAATATCAGCAGGCTTAACACAAATAAAAAATACGAGCTTTATCATAATGGCATTATCAGCTTTGAGGATATAGAAAGAGCGAAGCCAAAGCTTTCCTCAAAGCAATGGCAACAGGTTGACACGGCGTATTATCATTACACACCGACTATTGATAAAATAAGTATTAGGTCTTGTGTCGAGCAATACACATATCCTCTTTACTATCTTGATTTTGAAACATATCAGCCTGCCGTACCGCCCTATGACGGAATAAAGCCGTATATGCAGGTAACCTTTCAGTATTCGCTTCATATTCAATATGAAAAAGGCGGAGATTTGGAGCACAGAGAATTTTTAGGCGAGGCAGGTGCTGACCCTCGCAGAGCCTTGGCTGAACAGCTTTGCAGAGATATTCCAAAAGACGTTTGCATCCTTGCATACAATATGTCCTTTGAAAAAACGAGAATAAAGGAATTGGCAAATCAGTTTCCCGACCTTGCAGATCACCTTATGAACATCCACGATAATATTAAGGATTTGATGCTGCCCTTTCAAAATCACTACTATTACAGCGAGGCTCTTGAAGGCTCATACTCAATCAAAAAGGTTTTGCCCGCCCTTTGTCCAAACGACCCCGAGCTTGATTATCATGCACTTGACGGAATACATAACGGTGGCGAGGCTATGCAGGCATATCCTGACCTTGTAAATCATACACCCGAGGAGCAGGCAATTATCCGCAAAAACCTCCTCGCCTATTGCCAACTTGATACTTTAGCAATGGTCAAGGTGCTGGAAAAGCTGTATGATATGTGTTAGGATATAACAAAGGAGATGTATTTAATGAAAAAATACGAAGCCGATATTTTTGATATATTAGGAATTAACGGCAGAGAAGATAGCTACACTAATTTATTAAAAGAGCTTTTTGACAATGTTTTAGAGTACAGAACTTTTTTACTCAATATGTTGTTTCCGAGAGAGACATTAGACCCTAATACATTTTATTTTAAAACAAGAAACAAATATTCCTGGAAAGATTCAAATAATAAAACTCATAATGAAATACCCGATATTATTATAGTGGAGAAAAGTGGTAATCATTTTGCCTTGATTGAAGTGAAAATCTTTTCCGGCGAGGGTGATCTCCAAACAGAAAGATACTATAAGTTATTTTCAAACGACAGTCAAGATATAACGATTCACGTTTGTAATAAAAAAGATCCTGTTACCATAAGAAAAAACGCTGTTAGGAAATTTTATTTTTTGACTATTTATGAAAGCAAAGCACAATGCGAAGAATTTGTAAACATTAGATGGTCAAATATTATAGAACCTCTTAAACAAATTCAAATAAAAAACGAGTATTTGAATTTGCTCGCAAGGTCTTTAATTAACAAGGCTGAAAGCAGTAAAACTATTGATTCTATATCAAAGGATATGATTTGGAATGATTCAATGGGCTTTGGATGGGCAAAATAGCAAAACTTATTCAAGGTGCTAAAATCCTTCTGCTTTAAGGATGAAGAAACATGGGATTATTATGAAAGTTGGAATGGCTACAACAAGGATTCAAATACTTATGAGTTAAAATGCTTGTTTGGAAGAGAGTGTTGGAGAGGGATACATCTTAAAAATATCGACAACGATAATTTGGAAAAATGCTTTGAATTTCACTACGAATTTGCTTACAGCCCCAATGACAACAAAATTACTGTAAGGCTGGATTATCATTTGAGACCTTATCTGTCAACCACCGATATAAATAAATGTAGATTTTATGACAAACCCGGCTTTTGCGATTTTTCGGAAGAAGATTACAGCAAAATTAAAGATTTGGCAAATAGAGCCAATGAAATAAGGAAAAGCAAAGCTGACGAAATCAAAAGAAGTATAATGAATTCTACTAATTTTGATAATATAACTCGAGTGCGAAGCAATAGTAATCCAATGGTCTTAGTAAAACTATCTATTGAGAATACCAACGAGAAAACAATAGAAGAAACAACAAAAATTATAAATAATTTTGTAGAAAACACAAAAACAATAGTTGATGATTTTGTTGCAAAGCAATAGTTTTATAATAGCAAACTGATATATGTGTTTAAAACAGCCTATGAGTAATTGATTACCCATAGGCAGTTGTTATTTTACGATTGTTTTGTATTCTTTAGGAAAATGTATTTCATACCATTTTAACGCCAACATTACATTTATTCTGCTCATACATGTTGCTTTGCTCCAAATATTTGTAAATTCTTTAAAACAGGACAAACAATTTGGAGAAACATTCTTTTCCTCTAAATATTTAATATATCCCGTTTTATCGCTTTTCCATATACCTCTATATGACAGAAATATTGCATTTTCAGAATGAATGTCTGAATCCATAAAAGCTTTATAAAAATCATCTCTAAACAAGTAGCTGCTTAATTCATTAAAATACAGAATGCATTTTTCATGATTATGAGAGCACATATTATATGCATACAGTTTATTCAGCTCATTTACAGAAACATCTCTATCAAGTTTAGGCTCCTTGTCAAAAATATCTTTATAAATATCAATATACAGTGAATTGATTACATCAAAATATTGTTGTTCAAAGCAATTTAGACCTGTTAAATCCGATAGCTTTTTAATTTGTTCCAGTGAATCGTAATTGGGCAAATAAATTCGTTTGTATATTTCGTTGTTTGATTTAATATGAGCAAATTTATCGTTAAGTATAGATTGCAACTTTGTCCTTACCGGTTCTGCAATAGCAAGGGTGAAAAATTCTTCTTTTTTGTAAAGCTTACTGATAAAGAATTCGGAAGAAAAATCACTATATTCAATTTGATTGGGATGAACATTTGATGCACCGATTAAGTGCATTATTACTGTTCCGGCTTCTTCCCCAAAGAGCGTAACAGGATAGCCTAATTCGTGAGAATGATCCGTTATCGCTTTTATGATGCAAATAGTAATTTGGTTGTTGGTTTCTTTTATTGCTTCCACTTCTTTTTTGAATTGCTCTCTAATCTGATGATTGATTTCTATATTTGCTTTACTGATGCAATCTTCAATAATTTGGTTAAATTCATCATTTATAGCCAAATCATCAGGAACAGAATAAAACAAATCACCAAAACTCATTCTGGTTTGCGGTTTTGCAACGACAAATCTCATACGATTACCTCCTTTGTTATAGCATTATGGATTAAACGTGATTTTGCAGATTTTTCAGTGCATCAAACACCTTGTGATATATTAGTTGATTTGGATAATAACGGTAATCGGCGAAAATTGAAATTCCGTTTTTATAATAATGTTCAAGTATTGCGGCGGCACAGCCTGTGCTACGGCTTTGTCCATATTCACATTGACAGATTATATCCATCCCGTCATTTTTTGCTTTGTCAATAAACTTGGCAAGCACATTTACCTCGGGGAAATATGTTTCGTATGTAAGACCGAAATCCCCAACCACCTCAATATCAATGTCATAAATCGGAACATAAAACACTCTGTCAGCCTTTCCCGAATAATCAACAGGTGCATAATCGTTCTTGTTTCTGCGGTCAATAGGGTCGTAAAAGCTGATAACCGCCGTGTTTTCGGGAAAGCTATTTCGCAGTAACGACTCAACCGCTTTTCTTGAATAAACAGTAACCTTCATGAAATCAACTCCTTTACCCACATAATAACACAGCAGATGCACCGAAATCAGTACATCTGCTGTGTGTTTAACTAATTAAAATTTAACATCCGCTTTTATTGCTGTTAAAAAGGTGTCCGTATACCCATAATGCTCTATCAATATCACGATTAGATTTATAATTATCTCCAAATACCTCTTTTAATTTATCCACATATTCATTCTTATAATTATTGATAACCCGTGAAAATTTCTTGTCATTTTTATTTGGTAATTCCGAATATTTTACATAATCGTATGGCTTTTTATCAAACAAAATGGCATCTATTGCAATTTTCGCAAAACGGTCATATATTGGATATTCGCCACGGGATATAAAATATAATAGCGTTATAAGGTATACTGTGCCGATACCATCAGGTGAATTATTTTTTAGTTCATTGATAACTTCTTGTGGCTCACTCTTTGATTGCTTATATAATCTATCAACATTAGAAACAATAAATTTCGCCAAGTTTGATATGTCGAATTCCTCACTATCACTATATCGTTTTATATTATATACTTTGTTTTTTTCATCTATTGACCAGTTAGAATGAAATATAAATTTCTTGGCTTTTTCGCTGTCGCTATGTTTTATTTTTCCTGTTTTCCAAGCAATAATATGGATTATATCATTCTCGTCCTTTATTCCTGATTTCAATAGTTCATCAATTTCATTTTCAATAAACTCACTGCTTTTAATAACAGGTTTTCCTTTTGAACTTTTTACTTTTTCAGAGTTCAAATAATACTTTTTACTATAATAAACTACAAATTCATTTTTATCATTGAATAGCGTTCCGTCTGGTTTGAAAAAATTCACACTAAATCTCCTCTATTATAAAATCATTTCCTGTATTTATTACAAATCTCTAAGTATTCGTCAAGCATACGGAGTGCTTTGTTTGCTTCATCAACTTGTTCGTTTATTCTGCTTTTCATTTGTCTGATTGATGAAACGCAGGTTTCAAAGGCTTTGTTTGCGTTGTGTTTACTTGACTTTTTATCGCCATCAAGTGTATTAAGTGCATTTTCTATCATATTAAGCCTTATTTTGAGGTCTTCGATATATAGTGCGGAGGGCAGTTTTTCGTCCATTGCTAACATATTCATAATGTCATGTGCTACCGCAAGGTCCGAGTCGAATTCCTCCTCGTCAACACCGTATTCGTCATTATACTGTTCATAATAATTATCATATTGCTTTTGCAAATTTTCTTTCGTTTCTTCAATATACTTTAAGTCCTTTGATATATTCTCTTTAATGTCCATAATTTTACCTCCAAAATTTTCAATCAATATTAAATCATATTGCGTGTACCGAAAATGTCGCATAGGCATTAATGATTTATAATTCAATTATAGCACAATACTTTTTTGATTGCAAACCAGAGGGCATATATTTCTCCATAATATAAATAATTTATACTGGATATTCTAACTCCCTTGTGGTATGTTGTGGTACTGCAAAGGAGTTGTTATTATGTCAACACTACAAGAATTATGGCTTGGAAATATCAGACCGAATGAGGATAAAGTTATTACCGATAAGGAAAAAGAGTTGATAGAGTTTATTGCACGGTATCACGAAACATTATCTTCTTCCCTAAAGAATGATGATTTAAATGTATTTGAAAAATATGTTGATTACTTTACTGAATATGCTTCATTGATTGAGGCACAAGCATTTGAAATTGGTTTCAAACTTGCTTTCAAAATTCTGACAGAATAAATTCCGTATAGGGTGTATTTAATGTACCCACTGGGAGCATTATACTGCACACAAACAATAGAAACTCTTTTCTCAAAAATTGGGCTACCCCTAGTACAAAAAATTATATAATAACAATAAGAAAGGGCTTTTTTTAAAATTTTTTCATTTTGGTATAAGTAATCGAGCTGATAATAAATCTCGATTGTAGGTGATTTGTGAGCGTCTTTTGGGAAGATAATTAGAACACGATAATGAAGAAAAACTACCCCAAATAGCCATTATTTGCAAGGTCGATAAATATGCAGGATAAAAGACTGTTATCGGCAAGCCGAAACAGCCAGAAAAACACCGTCCGGCAGTGCCTGTCGGATTTATTTCACTGTTATCAAAAATAGCAACTGTTATTGCCGATGTTATTACCTACAATAAACACCAAATTCTAAACCCGAATCAGTGTTAATGCCACTGTTATTAAAAAAACTATGAGGCAAGCAGAGCGTTTGGCGTTCCGCCGAACACCTTTAAAATGGGCAGAAGCCCAAACCCACTTTTTGCTTTGAAAATATTGTAGTTGACTTCAATTATCCTTTGCGGTATTGTGTGGTTGAAAAGGAGGACGAAGCTATGAAAACTATAACAAAAACAATGTCCAAATTATCAAACACACAGAAAGGATGATGCTCAAAACAATAGAATAAATGCAAGGATGATTCCAAATGACGACAGAAATCAAATGGAACATTCCGGAATATGAAATAGAAAAGCTCGCACGATTTCTACTGCCTCAAATTCAAAAGGACTTTGAAGAAAATATGAAAAAGTGTGAGTCAAACGAAGAAAGGCAGGGTTAGCACCCTGCCTCAGACTGCTGACAAACCCTCGTTTCAGAAATGATTCGAGGGTTATTTTTATAAAATCGTGCAAAAATAGCAATGTATTACCCACA
>JBJEGN010000056.1:0-42209 GCA_051875105.1 Candidatus Gastranaerophilaceae bacterium | reverse complement strand
AAAAACCATGTCATGACATGGTTTTCGAGGAATTTTGAATAATACACTTGTTTCTATATGTTTACAATCTTAATAATAATTTTTTGCGAAAAATTAATTTGCAAGGAACAACAAATATATTTTCTTGGTTAAAAACCAAATCTATTGTTTTTCTTACCCAATACAAATTCGCTTGAGATTACGTTTTCTTTCTAAAAGGTCGAAAATCAAACAATAGACTAATAATCAATTCTTTCAATTTTGAAAATTACAGGTCTTGTTCCGTCAGAACAGCAAGTTATCATTGTGTTTTCGTCTTTCATCCAGCCTTTCATGATTGAACCGCCTTGTAATCCTGTATAAATATATCTTGAAATAGCGTCCCAAGCTTCAGAACAATGTGGCATTTTGGGTCCGCCTGCAATTGTGTTTGCATCATATTCCGTTTTTGTAAGTGTATTTATTCCCATGTGCCAAAAATCATCTTTTCAGTCTTCTCGTTCAAATATAAATTCATCGCCGATGTTGTAGCACGGGCATGCTCCTGAATTAGGGTCTGAACAATATTCTTGTTGTAATTCTGAATATAATTTTTTGTCTATTACCGTTACTTTAACTTTATGTTTCATAAAAATTTTATTCTTTTTTTCTTTAATAATAATTATCTTGCTTTTTGTATTTAGACGGTATTTTAAGCGGCTTTTTTATTTGATTTTGTATCAAAAGTATCTTCGCAAAGTCCGTATTTTCGCCATTCACATTTTCCGCAAAGTTCTTTGTGATTATCTTTATTCATTATCGAAAAAACTTTTTGCATATATTCTTGCCAAGTCATTATTGTTCCTGTTGCGATGTTCAAGAGTCCTTTAACTTTTTCATCTAATGTTGCAAGAAAATCAGAATTGCATCTTTTTCCGTTTTTTCCAACAGCATTCGGACAATTTTTACATAAGTCATCTTTTCCGTCAATTATCCTTACAAAGGTGTCGGGGTGTTCCTTTAATTGTTCAGATATTGTATCCCAACTCGTTTTGTGTTGACCATCGTAGCCTTTGCCTTCATATCCCGGTAAACACAATAAATGATGTGCTCTTAAATTTAATATTTCGTTCATATTCTTCTCACTTACCTGCTTCTTATAAAACAATAATTTAAAAAAAATGCTTAATTTATAAAAAATATTATGAAATATTAACGAGATATTACTTATACGAAAAAAGCAGATACTTAAGTACCTGCTTTTTATTAATATAAACGGTTTTGATAAAAGGTATGTTATGCTTCTTCAGCTTTTTCTTTTTCTTCAGAAATAATTTCTTCTTTGATAATTTCTGATGCTACTACGTTTACGTTCATTTCTGCTTTAACTTTTGAAGTTAATTTGATTGTCATAACAAATTTACCTAATTTGTTCAATGGTGAGCTTAAAGTGATTTCTTTTCTGTCTACTTCAATACCAGTTTTATCAAGAATTTCTTCAGCTAATCTCTTTGTTGTGATTGTTCCGAATAATTTTCCGCTTTCACCTGCTTTTGCTGCGATTTCTAAAGTTGCGAGTTCGTTAAGTTTTTCGCAAATTGCAAGTGCTTCTTGATGAAGTTTTTCTTGTTTTGCTTTAATTCTTGCAAGGTTTTGTTCTCTGTTTTTGATTGCTCCTGCTGTTGCTTTTGTTGCTAAGTTTTGCGGAAGCAAAAAGTTTCTTGCGTAACCGTCTTTAACTTTTACGATATCGCCTGCTTCTCCGATATTTTGAACATCTTTTGTTAAAATAATTTCCATTATATTTCTCCTTTGTAATATTTTAGAAGTAATAAAATCATAGTAAAAACATAATAAATTGTCTATATCTGATTTTTATTTTGTTTTTAAATTTTGCAAAATAATGTCTGTCTGTTCTTTGTTTTCTGTAAATACTTGCAGTTTTTGAAATTTATCAGAAAAATCGATTGCATTAACAAATAATCCTTTATGGATTTTGGTATTTATATCTTTTTTATTAAAGATGTACTCTTTTTTAGAAAATACTTGTTTTAAAACTATATAATCGTCATAAAATGCAATTACCAGAGGGATATTTGGAATTACTATTCTTCCGCATGATTTTAATAAAAACAGATATTCTTTTGGTTCTCCATGTTTCTCTTTTACTTCCGATAGTAGTTTCGGTCGAAAAAATAAAGGAAAATTTATTATCAAGATAATAACTGTTGTTAAAATCATACAGGCATCAATTATAAGTTCTTGGTTATAGTCTCGATAACCGTATGGAACAGGTGGATGAATACGTACCATTTTCTATCTCCTTTATTGAACTTTTATTCTTCCGTCACGTTTGATTTCTATTGGTTCATCGCTTTTTCTGTTTTTGAAGTACTCAATTGTGATTTGGTCTTTGTCATAATTAAATATTTTTAAAACTTTTACATCTGACAAAGATTTAAATCCGTCGCCGCCCTTTAAAAGGTAGTCGTCATAAGCAGCTTTATATGTTTTTTCTGTTGACGGATTATTAACGTCTATTTCGTGCTTTGAGCCGTCTTTGTTTAATATTGCTGCTTGTGTTACTTTTCCGTCTTGAGACATTGTATAAGTCATACCTGAAACTTGTATTATAGAAGGTTTTAAATCAGGCTTTGTTAAAGATGTTCCGCCATGATTGAGTGCATCAATCAAGTTTTTTTCTGACAATTCGACAATACACATTGAATTTTTGAATGGGAAAATGCCATTAATATCACGTTCCGTAAATTCTCCGACTTCAAGACCTCCTCTGAAATTTGCAGAGTTCATCAATACGATGTCTGCTCCCGTAGATTCTCTGACTACGTCCATAAATACGTCAGTATAAGGGTTTTCTTCTACATTCATTCTTGTTGTTAAAGGTTCAATGGTTTTTATTTTGCCTAAAACCGGAGATTTTCCGAGAACAACATTTGTTGTTGTGGTCATGAGCATGCCTTTTCCAAATTTTGATGTATCAAAAACATTGTTTTGAGCTTTGGTAATTATACCTTTTTCGTCATATTGTACATTTAAAATACCAAAGTTCTTACCGTCACGTCCTGCTTGAGTAATTACAACCGGTTCACCTTTTGGTGAATATTGAAGGTTTTCGCCTTTCTTTATATCTAAAACTAAGTCGTGTGAATGTCCTCCAATAATGACATCAACTCCTGAAACGTTTTTTGCAAAGGCTTTTTCTTCTTCATATCCCGAATGAGAAAGCATTATGACTTTGTTTATACCTTGTTTTTGGAGCTTATCAGACTCTTTTTGAAGCTCTGCGTATGCTTCTTTTCCACCTGAAATTTTTATACCTTCAAACAGTGTTTTATCTTTCATTCTTTCAATCAAAGTCGGAGATTGTGCACCTATAATTCCGTATTTTTCACCGCTTTTGCCTGTCATAACAGTTGATTTAATCACTTGTCCTTTTAAAGGATTTGTTTGCGGTATAAAAGCGTTTGCAGCAACTTTTACGGCTCTTACTCCTGCCAGAAGTGAAGATAATATCGTTGCTCCTATGTCAAATTCATGGTTTCCTATTGCGGTTGCTTGTATGCCTGTTGCGTTCAAAAATTGTGCTGATGCTTCATTTGCTTTTTTATTCGAACCGATAAAAATATCTCCTGCTGAAAATTTAAATGCATCTATGTTGTCTTTTTGGCTTGTGAAACTGTCAAATTGTGTCGATGCGTTATTTAATTTATCCATCGATGGCAACTGTCCATGCACATCATTCACATAAAAAATTGATTGATAATTTTCATCTCCGCTTGAAAAAGTTGTAAAACAATTATCATAAGGCATTGATGCCCCAATAGCGTTAACCATATACACTTCCCCTTAATTTCTTACGGAAATAAGAATATCAAAAGCATAATTCTGTTTCAAGAAGTATTTTTGCGTAAGCTGTGTCAGTGTGATTGGTGATTTTTATATTTGAATATTCACCTTCTGAATAATAAACAGTTTCTCCGCACGCTTCCATTAAACATGCATCATCTGTGAAATTTTCATTTTGAAATTTTTCATGTGCTTCTAATATTTTTTTATATTCAAAAATTTGAGGTGTTTGAACATTTATAAGGTTTGCTCTGTTTGGTGTTGATGTGATTTTATTAGTTTCATCAACTGTTTTGATAGTATCAGTTGTTTTAACTGCTGTGATAACAGCTTTCTTTTCAAAGGCTGTTTCTAAACATTTTTTTACGGTTTTTTCTTGTATCAGGGGTCTTGCTGCATCGTGTATGATTACAAAATCACAATCTCCGACTGCCTTTAACCCCTTAAAAACAGATTGTTGACGAGAATTCCCACCTTGAACAATTTCTACATTTTTATAATTTCTGAATAATTCTGCTGCTTCTTCTTGAAATGAGCTATGACAGGGTATCACTATCTTAAAGCCCATTTTAGTAAATAAATCAACGGAATATTGTATAACGGGTTTTCCGCATAAATCCTCAAATAATTTATTTGTTGAACCATATCTGCTTGAAGTTCCGCCTGCTGTTACAACTACTTTTACCGTCGGCATTTAGCCTCCAAAATGTTTGAATGACTTTTCCGAAAACATATTTTCATCAATAATGTATTTATTATCGCCCTTTGTTATTTCAACTGACGGTGTGTCGGAATAATCATCAATATATCCTATATACTTGATTTTATCTGTTTCTAATATTGAGAAAATATAGTATGAAACGCAAAATATCAGTTCGTAATCTTCTCCGCCCCATAAAACCCAATTTTCAAGCGGAATATCGTTATCTTTTGATAGCTTTTTAACTTCGTCTAAAACAGGAATGTCACCAAAGTTTACTTTGATTGAAACTTTTGAGTCTTTTGAAATCTTGTATAAAGCATCTGCAAGTCCGTCAGAAGTATCCATTACTGCAATATTTTCTTCAACAAATCTGCCCATATAATGAGCTTCTTCAAGTTTTGCTTTTGGTAAAAGATGTGCATTAATAACTTCATCCGATGCAGGAATAGCTTTTTGAAGTGCATATAAACCTGCCGCACTCGCTCCGTAATTTCCTGTTGATAAAATAAAATATCCGGGTTTTGCAAATTTTCTCGAAATGTTTATGTCATGTCGTCTTTTGCCTATTGCTGTTATTGAAACAAAAATCTTATCGGCAGCTGTTATATCACCTCCGGTTACTATAACATTGTATTCTCGGCATGCCTCATTTACGCCTCTGTAAAATTCTCTTACAAAATCACTTGATGTATTTTGAGGTAGGGAGAGTCCTATCGAAATGTATGCAGGATTGCAGATATTAACAGCTAAATCACTAATATTAACTGCAACTGCCTTTTTGCCGAGTTTATATGGTGTTGTCCAACACATTTTGAAATGTACATCTTCAACAAGCGTATCCTGTGTAATAAAAAGATTTGAATCTTTAATATCCGCACAGTCATCACCTATAAATCGACTATCGTCTAATGTTTCTTTTATTATTTCTATAAATTCTGTTTCTTTCATAAGTTCATACTACCATAAAATTTTTATATAATCACATTAAAAATCTAAAACTTACTTTTTAAAAATTTTTTGCTAAAATATATATGTATTAACAACGGACTTTATATAGATTTTATGCTTAAATTTGATTACACCAATATCCAGCAGGAAGTTATAGGTTACGAAAACGGTATTGATATTGAATTTGAATTCGCAAATTATTCTCAAAAAATTGCAACAATAATTAATGACATTAATCATCAAAAAAAAGTTCATGCTGCTAATTATCGATGGCTTGAGTATTCTCCTGATAACAAAATCGTTCAAGATATTCTCGATTATGCAAATAGTGTAAGAGGTAAATTTTTAAATATTGTTATTGTCGGTATAGGTGCTCCGATTTTAGGTATAAGAACTCTCCTCGATGCTCTTTTGAAGCCTTTTTGGAATTCTTTAGACAGAGATGCAAAAGATAATTATCCTAATATAGTTTTTATGGGTGATATAGATCCGGATAATGTTGCCGGAATTACTAATTTTAAAAATATAGACAGAAGTCTTTTTTTGATAATATCTCAAGACGGACTAAATCCTGATTCAATGGCTCTTTTTATGCTCGCTAAAAGACGTTTGGAGTTTGAGATTGGAAGTAAAGCACGTGAAAATATTGTTGTTTGCACTCAACAAACATCTTTATTAAGACAAATTGCAATTCAAGAAGGTTACAAGTACTTTGATGTTCCAGAATCTGCTATTCCGAGATTTTCTCTTTTTACATCTTGCGGTCTTGTTCCGTTGGCTCTTTTTGGTATTGATATTATTGCGTTGTTAAACGGTGTTAAGGATTTCTTTGAACTTTCTTTGAATCCTTCAATATACAAAAATCCTGCTGCCCAAACTTCGCTTTTTCATTATTTGTTATATAAACAAAAAAACAAAAATATTTCTGTGATAATGCCTTATTCTACAAGGTTAAAGTGTCTTCCGTATTGGTGTACTCAAATTAAGGCAGAATCTCTTATAAAAAATCATGATAACGAAGGAAAATATCTTCCAACCGGACAAATTCCTTATGCAACATACGGAAGCGGAGATCAACATTCTCTTCTTCAAATGCTGACGGAAGGTCCGAATAACAAGATTATTAATATTGTAAAAATTGAAAAATTCGATACGGATTATGTTATTCCGGATTATTATGACAGTACTTGTGCCGGATATTTGAGCGGAAAAACATTAACAAACCTCATTGAAATTCAGATTAATTCTATTAAAACCATTTTAACAGAGAACAAACGTCCTAATATACTTATTTCTCTGCACGAAATTTCTCCGTATGATTTGGGACAATTTATGGCTTTATATATGATTAACATGCCAATTCAAGCTGCTTTGTATAATATTAATCCTTTTTCTCACACAAGATATGAAAATCTTCAGAATTATACATTTGCTCAACTTGGTAAATATGGATATGAAGAAACTTTAAAGGAATATATAGAAAGAAATCAAAGGTTTAGTTCATTATCGGTTCTTCCTGAATAGCAACTGCAGAAATTTGATTAGACATAAATGCAACTTTTTTAATAGGACCAGTTGTTTCTTTTTCTATAATTTTTGCGACATTATTTTGTGTTTTGTAAATTTCAAGTAATTCTTCGTATTCTTGTTTTGGATTGTCAAAATACAACACCAATGGTGCTATTGAGTTTTTTAAAAATACAAGTACCGATGTTCTGATTTTATAATTTTGTGCAAATCCTTGCTGCATATTCTTTCCTTTCATCTGCTTCTTTCTGTAATTTAATGATAAAACGACATTCCGTCAACAACCAAAAAAATGATTTTTATCCTATAATATTTTTATTGCAAGGAGTTTTTATGACAAATTATATTAAATATCTTGGACATAGTGCATTTTATGTAAAATCAGGCAATTACGGTTTGCTTTTTGACCCTTGGCTTTCAAATAGTTCTAAAGTTGATTTTGCTTTTAGCAAGGAAAAAGTTACTCATATACTTTTATCACATGCTCATGGTGACCATTTTGGAGAAACAATTGAAATATCAAAATCAACTGGTGCTACGATTATTGCTGTTTTTGAAACAGCAAATTTTTGCTTAAATCAGGGATTAAATGCAATAGGAGTTGCTATGGGTTCTGAAATCAAATTCGATTTTGGAACGGCAAGATTTTTTGGTGCTATACATTCCAATAGTTTTCCCAATGGTCAATATGCAGGTATAGCCGCTTCTATCCTTATAAATGTTTCAGGTAAAAAAATATTTTTTGCAGGAGATGCTGCTCTTACAAAGGATTTTGAATTGATTGGTGAATTATATAAACCGGAAATTGCTATGCTTCCTATCGGCGGGCATTTTACAATGGGGATTGATGAGGCTGTGATTGCTTCAAAAATGCTTGGTGTTGATACCGTTATCCCAATGCACTACAATACTTTTGATGCTATATGTGCTGATGTTTCAGATTTTCAATCAAAAATTCTTGCTATAGGTCGAAATTGTCAAGTTATGAACATAAACGATGAAATGAAAATATAGTATGAAAAAACAAAAATATTCAGCTTTTATAGTTCCAACCGGTATTGGAGCGAAAATCGGAGGTTTTGCAGGTGATGCGGGTCGTTTTGCTGCAAAAATTTCTAAAATTTTTCCGTTAATAGTTAATCCCAATGTTGTTAATGCCGCTTGTTTTTCTGCAATTAATGAGAATATGCAATATGTGGAAGGTTTTGCTCTTACTGAATTTTTTAAAGGTAATATCTCTTTAAAATTGTCTCAGAATAATAAAATTGGTGTCATTTTTGACAAGGCGATTTCTCAAGATGTTCTGAATGTACACATTAATACAATAAATGCCGTTAAAACCGTTTATGGTATTGATGTTATCGGTTATGAAATAAGTTTGGAATGTGCCGATGTGGAATTTTTTACAACTGAAAACGGCTTGTCTTCAGGAAGAATTAATAATCCCGATACATTAGTTGATGCCGGCAAAAAACTTTTAGATAAAGGAGCTGACGTTCTTGCTGTTGTTTGTAAATTTGATGAGGCGGAAGAAGATAATTATTCCGATGGCGAAGGTGTTGATGTTATAGGTGGTGCAGAAGCATTGATTTCTCACTATTTGAGTAAAATATTGAAAGTGCCTGTTGTTCATGCTCCTGCTTTTGATGATTATCAAATAAAACCGGATTTGGTTCAGCCTAAAGCCGCTGCTGAATTTATTACTCCGACTTTTCTTCCCTGTCTGCTCCTTGGACTTCAGAACGCTCCTTTGATTGCTGACGGGCATGACGATAACTTTGTAACTATTGATGATATTGAATATTTGATTATGCCTTTTGATTCTCTCGGCTCTTCAATTGTTACAAATGCAATAAATAAGGGTATTAAAATTTTGTCAATAGAAAATAATAAGACCGTTTTAAATGCAAATTCTTCCAATCTCGGTCTAAATGATGTTATAATAAAATTAAAGTCTTATGATGATTGTTTAGAATATATGAAAAAGGCATTAAATGAAAAATAAACACTACGGATTTACATTGGCAGAGGTTCTTTTGACGCTTATTATAGTCGGCGTAATTACTGTGCTGTCGTTTCAGACAATAAAGATGCAAAAAACCACATTTGGTTTTACATGTTATCATTTCTTTCGTGACTTGAAAATTACGGTTGGTCATATGGCATCTCAAACAGTTGGCGGTTCTTTGGCTTCTTATTCTTGTGACAGAGCTGCTGAATCTGATAATCCTGATGATTATACTGCTTGTATGGCCGCAGGCGAGGGTTCGACTGAAAATGATTTTATTTTAAACTATAAAACAGGTGAGGGTTTTTGTAAGGGACTTGCTGCTTTTATGGCGACTGCAAGTGCTGTTAAATGTACTGCTGCAGATTTGAATAATGCAACTTTAGAAAATATATACGGCGGTATTAATTCTGATACTGTTCCTAATTTTACATTGTTAAATAAAAATTTTATTTATGTTTCAAACCGTGTTGAATCTTCAGGAGCGGGAAGTGCAAAACCTTATCGTATTGTTTCTGCTGATTTGAATGGTTATTCAAAACCTAATGAGGTGGGAAAAGATATTATTTCTTTTGCTGTCTTTGATAACGGAGAGGTTTTACCGCTTGGTGAACCGGCTGAAAATACTAAATACTTTATGGGTGTCGTCAAAATCAGGAACATATTACAACGCTCTTCTGATGGAGCAGAAAGTGTTTTAAATTCATTGAAACATCCTGCTTCTATTGTCAGAACTTCTACCGGCAAAAATTTATCGTTCAAAGATGCTTATTGTTGGACAATGGGTGCTTCTGAAAATTACCCTAATTATTGCTCCGGTTATACTTCATTTACTGAAACTTTCGATTTGAATATGAATGACGATTCAGGCAGTCCTGTGAAAATTAATGTTAGTGCATGTTTTGAAAATCAATACAATGAGGATGGTTCTGTTGTCCAAAAGGTTAATGGAAAAGATTATGTAGCAGAATGTGATTTTAATATAATTAAACCTCAAGTGACAAAATTCTTTCCGGTTTTGCAAGATGTTTATTCATCTAAAAATAATGTTGAGGGTATTGATGCAACCGGTAAACCTATTACAAGTCAAATTTATAAATATTAATCTTGTAAATTACCCAAAAAGACCTTGTTTTCGAGGTCTTTTTGTTTGTATATAATGTTTGTTAAAAAACGTAACAAAGATTTGTTAATATAATGCAAACAGAGATGTTTTTGATTTATACTCATAACGTCTTATAGTTTCTAATATGGAGTGTTAATTTATGAACAAAAAAGCTTTATTTAATTTGGCACTCATTGCATTAGCAGGTTCTTTCGGAGGACTTCTTGTAGGATATGATACTGGTATTATATCTGGTGCTCAATTATTTGTAACGAATGATTTGGCTCTTTCCCCTGAAAAACAAGGTTTACTTGTTGCTGCAGCGATGATAGGTGCATTTATTGGTGTTTTTCTTAATGGTTTTTTAGCGGACAGAATTGGAAGGAAGAAAGTCCTTGGTCTTTTAGGATTAATATATTTGGTAGGCTGCTGTATAAGTTCTAATTCAATTAGTGCTTCAATGTTGATTTCCGCAAGAATTTTAAGTGGGGTCGCAATAGGTATGGCAACATCGATTGTTCCTATGTATTTATCGGAACTTTCCCCGCAAAAAGTTAGAGGGCTTTTTACTTCTTTGTACCAGTTATCTTTAACTTTTGGTATTTTAGTTTCTTATTTAACAGGCTATATTTTTTCTTCATCTGCGGATTGGAGATCAATGTTACTTTCGGGAATTGTACCTGCAATTATTGTTTTAATTGCCTTTATTTTTCTTTCAGAATCACCGAGATGGCTTATTTTAAAAGGTAAAGATGAAGAGGCTAAAAAAGTATTTGAGAAAATTGAAGCAGAAGAAGATGTTCAGCAACGCATTAATGAAGTAAAGGAAAGTACTAAAGATAAAGGTCAAAACCAAAAAGTCGGTTTCAAGAAATGGATGCTTGCCCCTGTTTTGATTGGGGTTGGTATTATGTTTGCTCAAATCTTAACAGGTATCAATGTAATTATTTGTTATGCTTCTAAAATTTTCCAAATGGCAGGTTTTGCAGATGAGTCTTCTGCAACAAAAATTGCAATAATTATTGGACTTGTAAATTTTCTCATGACCTTTGTTGCTATGTATTTGAGTGATAAAGTCGGCAGAAAACCGTTGCTGCTTTCCGGTGCGACGGTTATGGGTATCAGCATGTTTTTAATTGCATTCTCATTCTTGTTCGGGGCATCTCTTGGCGAATATCAAAAATGGCTTGCAGTAATTTCAATTATAGGTTTTATTTGTTCTTTTGCATATTCACTTGGTCCTGTTGCTTGGGTTATTGTTTCTGAGATTTTTCCATTGGAAGCAAAGGGTATGCTTATGATTTTCCCTGTTTCTGCTAACTATCTTTCAAATATCTTTATTCTTTTAGCATTCCCCGTTATGGTTAGCAAATTGAGTGAAGGCATAACGTTTGCAATATTTGGTGTCCTTTGTGTTATATCTTTGATTTTCATCTACTTTATGGTTCCTGAAACTAAAGGTCTTTCTCTTGAACGAATAGAAGAAAATTGGAAAAATGGAATCAAGCCTAAAAACTTCTAATCATAATGGATAACACTATTAGTTGTCGTACGGATTTTTTATTCGTACGACAAATTTTTAGCAGTAAATTTCTTTTTCGTTTTTATAAGTCACAAAGGCTATTTTTGAGTTTGCTTTTTTTACATATTTTCTTTCTGTGTAAATAACAGCTATTCTTGAGTCATTTTGTGTTTTGGAAAAACGTTTTGCTAATTTTGCACATTTTAATAAAACTTCGTCAGAAATTACTTCTTTTGAATTGTTTTTCTTTAAAATGACGTGTGCTCCGGGCATGTTTGACGGGTGAAACCATAAATCTTCCGGGGCTGCAATTTTTGATAAAAGATAGTCATTTTGTATTGAATTTTTACCCAAATAAATTTTAAATCCATCAATCTCATGGCATTCAAGATTAACATTGTGTTTTTGTTTTTTTACTTTATTTTGTTCTTTTTGTATTACTTCAAGTTCTGTTTCAAGTTCTGAAATTTCATCAAGGTTTGAGGCTATGCTTATGTAAAACATTTGTTCTTCAAGTGAGGCAAGTGTTTCTTTCGTTTCTTCAATCATTTTTGTTGCAAAATCTGAAGCAGTTTTCATTTTCTTATACAATTTGTAGTATTTATTTGCATTTTGGATTACTGATAAATTTATATCCGGCTCAATTTCTATTATTGTATTGTCATAAGGGTTTGTCAGCTTCATTTTAGGAGTTATTTTTTCTTGCAAATTCATCATAAGAATATCGGCTTTTTGTTTATATTTTTCTGCCTTTTCTGATAATTTTATTTTTTCTTTTTGGATATCGGAAAGTTTTGTGACTTTTTTAATTTTATTTTCAATGATTTTTGATAATTTTGATTTTTTTTGTTTTAGAATACTTTGAACTTGTTGATATTCAAAATAGTTATTTATCATTGAATTTATTGTGTTTTCTGGAGTAAAACCGTTTAAATTCTCAATAAGTGAAAATTCTGAAAAATCTATTTTGATTGATGGTGTATAATTTACTAAATTTACAGTTTCTTTTAAAATATTATACAATTTTTTCAAAAAATCTTTTTTATTCTCATTTTTAAAGTTTATATAAACCTTAGAAATTGCTTGTTTTACGAGAGGAATCGTTAAATAATCGTATTCTGTCGAGAGTGTGAAGCTCAATGATGTTTCATCAAAATTTCCGTCGAGATTGTTTGCAAATTCAGTTTCTGTCGTTTGAGTTATGTCAGCTTTTTCTTGTTTCTCCGGATAAATGTACGGAAGAGTGCCTGCCAGTTCACGCATTTTGCTTTTTTCTTCTCCGACGTTATGTGCACAACCTAATATAATTCCTGTTTTTTTGTTGTATAAAATTACGTTGCTGTATTTTCCCATTAATTCTATTGCAAGACAAATTGTTTCTGTTTCTCCTATTGCATCACTGTATTCAAAATATAATTCTAAAATTCTTTCACCGTATGGTTGATTGACCTTTGATATTCTGCAATTTAAAATATATTTTCTCAAAAGCATGCAAAACATCGGAGCGGCGTTAGGTATTATAATTCCTCTTTTTTCAACGTTTTCCAAAAAACAAACGTGAAAAAATTCAGGGTTGATATTTATGTACAGTTTTTTATTAATGCCATTGTTTCGAAGATGCAAAATAAGCTCTCTTCTTGATGGTTGTTGAATTTTTCTGACTGATGAATTTTCTATGTAATCAACGTTTTCTACTACAAATGCTTTTAGGGTTAAAGAATCAAATTTTATCATATATATTCCGCTATTTATCTGCATTATTATTTTACATTAAAATTTATATTTTTTTATTATATAATTTTTATGAGGATTTTTATGAAGAGAAATTGGAATTATTTGTACAATTTTTTTAATGCTTTTATTACGCATTCAAATCCTGTTTCTTTGACGCATTTTGTTACTGAAAATTGTAATGCAAGATGTCCTCACTGTTTTGTTGATTTAAAAAATTCTGATAATGAATTAAGTTTGGAACAAATTGAAAAAATTGCTTCGACAAGCGGAGCTGCCTTGAGAAATGTTTCATTGACAGGCGGTGAACCTTTTTTGCGAAATGATTTTTTTGAAATTGCTGATATTTGGTACAAAAATTCAACAGCCCAATCAATCGCTGTTTGTACAAACGGCAGCATGCCCGATAGAGTTGAAAATTTTTGCAAAAGTGCGAATAGGGAAAATTTGCCGATTTCTTTTTTCTTTTCATACGATTATATTGGTGAAAAGCATTCTGAATACAGAAATTTAAAGAATTTACACGAAAATGTTTTAAAATCTTATGAAATTGTGCATAAATATTATCCGAAGTTTAATGCGACATTTAATTTAACTGTAACTCCTGACAATTATGAAGGTGCGTTTGAAACATATTTGTATATTAGAGATGTTTTGAAAATTCAAAATATTAATTGTACTTTGATTAGAGGTGATTTAGTTAAAGAATTTGATAAAAATACAAAAGACGGAATTTCGACAAGTTATAGCAAAATTCATTCATCTATGGATGATGATTTTAGACTCGGAAAAATTGAAGGATATTCAAATACTTCTCTAACCTCTGTTTTATTAAATGCAAAAAATAAAATGCTTTGGAAATATGTTTTAAAAACTTTCAATGAAAATAAGTATATTTCACCTTGTACAGCCGGAAGTTTGTTCGGAGTTATATACAGTCGAGGAGAGGTTTTTCCTTGCGAATTGTTAAATTCCTCTTTTGGAAATTTGAGTGATTTTGATTTTGATTTTTTAAAGTGTTGGCATTCTCAAAAATCAAAAAATATTTGTAAATGTATTAATAATTCAAAATGTTTTTGTACTTTTGAATGCAGCTGGCTTTTGAATATTTTTTCTTCTCCGAAATATTATTTTGAATTATTAAGTTGTATAATAAATGATATTAATTCAAAAAGAGGCAAAAATGAGTGGTGATGTGAATCTTCAATATAGAATAACCTTGATTATTCCATCTCGCTCTGTTGATTTTTTGCTTTTGGAATCGGTTTCTGAAATTAGAAAATTATATCCTTGGGTCAAAATTGTTGTTATTCTTGATGAAATTGATGAGCAGAAAAATCACGATTTTGATGAAAATGTTACTATATTAAAATCCGATAATTTGAATATGTCTGCTAAACGTAATCAAGGCGTACGTTTTGCACAAACGGAATATTTGGGTTTTATTGATTCTGATGCCTATCCTTGTAATAATTGGATTGAGAATGCCATTGACTTTTTAGATAAAAATTCAAACTATTCTGTTGTTACCGGTAATCAAATATTACCTCCCGATGATAATTTTGAAAAACAATGTCTAAGATTTGTTAGATTTTGTCGTTTATTCACTTACCCTAAATGGTGTAAAGTTATTGATATAAATGCTTCGGAGCAAGATGTCAAAGAATTTATGACTTCTAATTTGATAATAAAAAAATCTGTATATCAATCTTCAGGAGCAATGGATGAAAGTATGTATCTTGCTGAAGATAATGAATTTTCTGACAGATTAACTAATTTAGGATATAAGATTCGTTTTATTCCGAATGTTAGAGTTTTCCATCACGAAACTACATTAGTGCCTTTTCTTAACAAAGTTTTCAGTCAATCTTTTAATTATTCAAAAGATTTTATTATAAAAAAAGGAAAGTTTAAACTAAAAGAATATTTAATAATTTTTGCTCCGTTAATATATGTTTTAGTTGCTTTAGTGTGTTTGTTGTCAGGTATTATTTTTGACTTTGAAGAATTTTTATATATATTGTTGTTCTGTGCATCTATTGTTATATCACTTTTTATATTTTATGGTATAAGGCTTGCTATAAAAATGAAATCACAGCATTTTAAGGCATTTTTATATTTTTTATATGTTTTTGTACTATTTTGTATTGTATATCTTATCGGCACGTTTTTGGGACTTTTAAAAATTTCAAGTATAGATATCAGAAAACATTATAAACATTATTAAAAAGAAAGTGCAAATTCTTTCGAAAATGCACTTTCCGGCGTTACCTACCTGTTGTTAAGCTCCAATTCTGTGAACTCTTATGAAATTCGTTCTTCCTGTTATTAATTGAGGAATTGAGCCGATAATGATAATTCTTTCGTCTTTTTTAAACTCTGTTTTATCTAAAATTAATGAGTCGATTTTTTTTAACATTGTTTCGTCAAGAGTTGTATCCCAATCACAGAAAAAAGGACAAATATTCCAAGACAGATTTAACTTACGGCAAGTTTTGCTTTGATCCGAAAGTGCAACAATTGGAATTTGCGGTCTGATTTTTGAAAGTAGTCTGGGGGTATAGCCTGTATGAGTGAATGCAAAAATAGCTTTTGCATGCAAATCGTGAGCCATTTTTGCTGCTGCATTTGCAATAGCCTGCGGCGTAATTTCATATTCGTCTGTTACTTCCAAATCAAGATATTCAGGGCAGAAGCGGCTTGTTTCAATGCTGTCTGAAATTTGATTCATCATTTTGACAGCTTGAACAGGGTATTTCCCTGCAGCTGTTTCTCCTGATAACATTACTGCATCTGCTCCGTCTAAAATTGCATTTGCAACGTCACTTGCTTCTGCCCTTGTCGGAATAGGTTCTTCTATCATAGATTCAAGCATTTGTGTTGCAACAATACAAGTCTTTCTTTGATTTGATGCTTCTTTTATAATCTCTTTTTGTGCAATAGGAACTTGTTCGGGTGACATTTCTATGCCCAAATCTCCTCTTGCAACCATTACACCGTAAGATTCTTTAATAATTGATTTAAGGTTTTCTACTGCTTGCGGTTTTTCGATTTTTGCAATAATCGGAATGTCTGCTCCGAGTGCTTTCATATAATCCTTTGCCATTATGATGTCATTTGCATCTCTGACAAATGAAAGAGCCAAAAAATCCGCATCATTTTGAACTGCAAATTTGATGTATTCTTTATCTCTGTCGGTTACGCATGGTAAACTTGCTTGTGTTCCCGGGATATTTATACCTTTCCTCGGTTTTAAAAGTTCACCGTAAAGAACTTCTGTTTTAACAATGTCATTTTTTACTTCAAGAACTTTAAGTCCGATTTTGCCATCATCAAGAAGAATTTTGTCGCCCTCTTTTACATCATTTGCTATTCCTGCGTAATCAACAGGTATAACGTCTGAATTTGAGCAATCTGCACCATGTTTTAAACATAAAATCTGCCCTTCTTTTATCTGAATAGGGTTTGTAATTGCTCCTACTCTTATTTTGGGTCCTTGTAAGTCTACCAAAACGGCAAGGTACATATTTAGTTCTCTTGCTGCTTCTCTTATTAAATCAATTCGTTTTTTGTGGTCTTCCGGAGAGCCATGAGAACTGTTTAATCTGAATACCGTTGCTCCTGCTCTTGCCATGTTTAAAATTGTTTCATATTTTGATGATGCAGGTCCGAGTGTTGCGACTATTTTTGTTTTTATTCTTCTGAATTTTCCCATATATTTTCCTTTATGTTTTTTGAAAATTTATCATTATTCCTAATCAACTTCATTATACAACAATTAGATTATTTGGAGAAAAGATGGTAAAATAAATTTTAGAAACGGAAACAAAATGATTATTTCTGATAATGACAATAATTTGAAAATAAAGCCGGGTAAGAAGTCTAAATCTGATAAATTGACTCCTTCTGTGACTGAGTTTGATATGACGTTTGAAAATAATATTCGTCCGAAAACTTTTGACAGCTACATTGGGCAAACTAATTTAAAAAATATGCTCAAAATATCAATAGAAGCTGCTAAAAAACGAGAGACTCCGTTAGACCATTTGTTATTTTACGGCCCTCCAGGGCTTGGTAAAACAACTTTAGCATGCGTAATTGCAAATGAAACAGGTGCTGAAATAAAAATTACTTCCGCTCCGGCACTTGAGCGTCCGAGAGATATTATCGGAATTTTAATGTCTTTAAGGGCAGGGCAAGTTCTTTTTATTGATGAAATTCACCGTTTGAACAAGGTGGCAGAAGAAATTCTTTATCCTGCTATGGAAGATTTTTTTCTTGACATGAATACAGGAAAAGGTCAAACTCTAAAAACACTGCGTGTTCCTGTTCCTAAATTTACATTGATTGGAGCAACAACAAAAGCAGGTGCCTTGTCAGGACCTTTGCGTGACCGTTTCGGGATTATTCACAGGCTTGAATTCTATTCGGAAGAAGAACTTCGAGAGGTTGTAAAACGAACTGCTTCTATTTTGAACATAAAAATTACAGATGATGGGGCAAGTGCTGTTTCAAAACGTTCAAGAGGTACACCGAGAATTGCAAACCGCCTCGTTAAGCGTGTTGCCGACTATGCAATAGTTATCGCAGACGGTGTTGTGAGTGAAAAAGTTGCAAATGATGCTTTGGATAATCTTAATATTGATAAATTCGGCTTAGATACTACTGACAGAATGCTTTTGAATATGATTGCAGAAAAATACCAAGGCGGACCTGTTGGTTTGGAAACTCTTGCTGCGGCTCTTGGTGAAGATTCTAAGACGATTGAAGAAGTTTATGAGCCATTTTTATTGCAAGAGGGATTTATTCAAAGAACTTCAAGAGGAAGAAAAATTACTCCTTATGCGGCAAAAGCGTTAAATCTTAAAAATATTGAAAATATTCAACAATCCTTGTTTGATTAATTAATTATTTTTCCGATTGCAAATTCTTTTTCTTCATCAATTTTGACAAGTTGAATTTTGTGATATTGATTTTTTAAATCAGGTGTTGCTTCAAATAAAACCTTAATATAATTGGGTGTTACAGCTTTATAAAGTCCTGTTTTTTTATCGGGATTTTTTTCAACTGTCACAAAACACTCATGCCCGATATTTTCCTTTAAGAACTCAAGATGTTTAGCGGTTGATAAATCTTTTACGAGCTGCATTCTTCTGTGTTTTTCGTTTTGTTCAATTTGATTGTTCATTTTTGAAGCAGGTGTGTTTGGTCTGATAGAATATGGAAAAACGTGAATTTGAGAGAGTTTTAGCTCTTTTAATCGGTTTAATGTTAATTCAAAATCCTCGATTGTTTCGTTTGGAAATCCGACAATTATGTCACATCCTATAAAAACATTTTTAAATTCTTTATTAAGTTTTTCAACGACATTTTTTATTTTTTCAAAGTTATAATGTCTGTTCATGTTTTTCAGCGTTGTGTCGCATAGTGATTGGAGCGAAAGATGAAAATGCGGACAGAATTTTTCTGATTTTGACATAAAATCAATCAATTCATCGGTTAATTCGTTAGGGTCTAAAGAGCCTGTCCTGATTGTTTTTACATCTGTTTTATCAAGTTCTTTGAATAAATCAATAAGCGACATTTTTGGGGTTAAATCAAGTCCCCATTGACCGACGTGAATACCTGTCAAAACTATTTCGTTATAGCCGTTTTGAGTAAGTTCTCGGACTTGCTCGATAATGTCTTCTAATTTGCAGCTTCTTGATAATCCTCTTGCGATGCAAATCGTGCAATAACTGCAGCGGTTATTACAGCCGTCTTGTATTTTTATCGTTGCTCGTGTTCGGTTAAATCTTGTGAGCTTTTCATATCTGAAGTTTTTGTGTGAATTTATATCTGACACCGAAATTTTATTGTCATTTCTTATAATTTCAACAATATCGGGTTTTTCATAAATTCCGAAAACTTTGTCAAATAAAGGATTTTCTTCATTTTTGTGAAGCTGTGCATAGCAGCCTGTTAAAAGTATTTTTATATCAGGTTTTTTATGTTTAACGGATTTGATTGTTTGTAATAGTTTTTTTTCCGCTTCCAATGTTACTGCACAAGAGTTAAAAATATAATAATCGCATTTTTCAATATTTTCTGCACGAATAAATCCGCAATTCAGTAATTTTTCCTCCATAACCGCAGATTCTGTTTGATTTGTTTTACAGCCGAATGTTTTTATTAAAAAGGTTGCCATTATTTTCTCACATCTGCTGCTAATTTGTGTGCAAAAAGACCTTCTTGTTCTGCTAATATTGAGGCATATTTCGCAAATTTTTCGGGATTTTCTATTTTTTGGAAAGTCTGAATTTTTATATAATCAAAAACGCTCAAACCACCCGTGTATCTTGCTGCTCGGCTTGTCGGCAAAGTGTGGTTTGTGCCGCTTACATAATCTCCGAAAACTTCAGCAGAATAATTACCTATGAAAAGTGAGCCATAATTTGTGAATTTATCAACGTATGTTTGATAATCATTTAAAATAACTTCCAAATGTTCAGGAGCTTTTTTATTTGCAATTTGAATTGCTTCTTCAATCGTTTTAACAATACATGCTGTTGATTTTTCGTATGAAATTTTTGCAATTTCTGCTGTTTTTAATTCTGTTAAAAACTTTTTAGCATATTCATCAACTTTTTTTGCAAAATCTTCGCTAAAGCAAATTAAATAAGCTCTTGCATCTCTATCATGTTCACATTGAGCAAGTAAATCCGCAGCAACAAATTTAGGGTTTGCTGTTTCGTCTGCAATAACCATTACTTCTGATGGACCTGCTACAAAATCAATTCCGCAATCGCCATAAATAATTTTTTTAGCTGTTGCAACGTATTTATTTCCCGGGCCTGTAATTTTATCTACGGCCGAGATTGTTTCCGTTCCATACGCTAATGCTGCAATTGCTTGAACTCCGCCAATTTTATAAATTTTTGTTGCTCCTGAAAGTTTAGCTGCTGCTATTGTTATAGGTTGTGTTTTGGGTGAAACAGCCATGATTTCTTTTACACCGGCAACTTTTGCCGGAACAATAGTCATAATTGCTGTACTCGGAAGTGGATAGTTTCCTCCCGGGATGTAACAACCGACTTTTTCTATCGGAATAATTTTATGACCTAATGTTGCACCTTCTGATTGGTAAACTGTATTTTTTACAGACCCCAATTGTGCTTTTGCAAATTCTTTTACATTGTTTATTGAAAAATTTATTGCCTCTAAAACATCCTCATCTAAAGAATTTATGGCATTTTGTGCTTCTTCTTCGGTTATTTCAAAATTTTGTAAATCAAGTTTATCAAATTGTTTTGTATAACGTCTGACAGCTTCATCACCATTTGATTTAACGTCATTTATTATTTCTTGTACTGTTTGGGTGACGTCTTGTGTTTCTGTGAAAAATTCTTCTGTAAGTTCGTTTACGATTTTCATTATTTTGTCCTCGATGCAAGGTTACTTATAATGTCTTTTGGAGTTACTCCATGCAGTGCCATATACGTTAGCATGAAATATGTTAAATCACTTGCTTCCCATTCAAGCCCGTCACCTTGCTCAAAATTTACTGACTCAAAAGCTTCTTCCATAATTTTTCTTTTTAAATAAAATTCATCCTTGAAAAGTTTTGTTGTGAATGAGTTTTCCGGAAGATTTTTCTTTCTGTCTAAAAGAAGTTCATAAAGTTCATTTATGCAAAATTCTTTTTCTTCAAAACAAGAATATCTTTCTAAATGGCAAGCATTTCCCTTTTGCCTTACGTAAAATAAAATAGCATCTTTATCGCAATCAAATCTTGCAGTTATGAATTCTTGCGTATTTCCTGACGTTAAGCCTTTTGTCCAAAGTTCATTTCTTGAACGGCTGAAATATGTTGCAAGAGCTGTATCAAAGGTTTTTTCAAGACTTTCTCTGTTTGAATAAGCCAACATCAAAACTTGTTTTGTATCGACATCTTGTACAATTGTCGGAATTAGTCCGTTTTGTTTTTCAAAATCCAAATTTGCTATAAATGCGTCTTTTAATTTTATTGCACCTGTATAAATGGACATGCCGAGTTGTGACGATACATTTATCTTTTCAAGTTCAACAATTTCTTTAATGGAGGAAATTCCTCCTGCTGCAACGAGTTCATGATTTGTTAATTCTCTTATCTTTTTTATTTCATCAATTTTTGTACCCTGCATCATACCTTCGTTTTCAACTATTGTGTAAAGGTATCCCGAACAAAGATTATCAAATTCCTTTACGAAATCGGCAGGTGTTTTATCAATTTCTTCCGTCCAGCCCTTTTGTGAAATTTTTCCGTTTTTTGCATCAATTGCGAGTATAACTTTATCTTTTGGAAGTTTTGATAAAAATTCTTCACTTGCTGCTGTTCCTATTATGATTTTTTTTGCACCTAATGCAAGCATTCTCTTTGCTTTTTCATGTGTTCTAATTCCTCCGCCTACACGACATTTCGCTATTTTGCAAATTTTTCTTATAACTTCTTCGTTATCACCTTTGCCCATAGCTGCATCTAAGTCTATTACGGCTATTTCTCCATATTTACCAAATTCTTTTGCAAGTTCTTCTACATCTTCCCTTTCAAGAACCTTTTCTCTTCCTTGTCTTAACTGTACTGCTTTTCCATTCATTAAATCTATACTCGGAATTAACATCTTTTATCCTCTGTTTTTTACTTCTATTCAATTATAATACAAAATATTACAAAAACTTAAACTTTTAAATCTTTTTGTCTATTTGTGGATTTTGAATTATACTATATAAAGATTATCTATGTTATAATCTTGTCAGATAAACCAATGGTCAGTATGAAATTAAGTAATAAATTAAAATCTTTATATATAACAAGTTGTTTAGTGTTGTCGGGCATGTTTGCTCCTGTATATGCTGTTGAGGATTTTATGCCTCCTTTGCCGGAAGATGATACTAAACAGAATATTTTTGATAATTCCGATGCTGTTAATACAGATTCAAAACTTGAAAAAGCTAAAAAACAAGTTGTGAAGTCTGATAAATCTAAATCTTCTAAAACTAAAAAATCGGTGATTTCCGGTATTAACATTGAAGGTAACAGAATTATCAGAAACAACGACATCATGCAGGCTATGGAATTACAAGTAGGGGATGTTTATTCTCCGGAAGCAATTCAAAAAAGTTTAACAGAAATATACAATATGGGTTGGTTTACGGACAAAATGCGTGCCGTTCCAATAAAAGACAAAGATAACAATGTAGTACTTAAAATCTATGTAGAGGAAAACAGACCCATTACAGAGTTTACAGTTACCGGGAATTCTGTAATATCTGCGGGCGAAATCTCTGAATTGCTTGCTCCTCTTGAAAATCAACCTCAAAATATTTCAACATTAAATGATGCTGTTGAAAAAATAGAAGAATTGTATTCTTCTAAGGGATATATTCTCGCTCGAGTTGATAGTGTTCAAGATGATCCTGACGGTTGTGTTAACCTTAATATTGCGGAAGGCATCATTAATACTCTTAAATTTGAAGGGAATGATAAAACAAAGGACTATGTTGTAGACAGAAATATTTTATCTGTTCCCGGTACTGTTTACAATGAAAATACAATCAGAGAAGATTTAATTAGGTTGTATGGAACACAAGCGTTCAAAGATGTAAATCGTACTATTGAAAAATGTGATGATACAGACTATTACGACATCACAATAAATCTTATTGAACAGAGAACTGCTACAATTAGTCTTGGTGCCGGTCTTGATACTGCAACCGGTTTTTTTGGTCAGGCTGGTTTTGTAGAAAATAATTTTCTCGGCAAAGGTCAAAGGATTTCCATAAACTTCCTTGCTGGTACCGGTGTTTTGATGTCTGATGATTCGACTTTGAACAGGGCGAATTTGCAAGGTGATATAAGTTTCTTTGAACCAAGATTTATGGGAACGGATGTTTCCATGTTGTATAAAGGTTATTGGCAAGATTTTGCCAGCTACCAAATTCCGCTTGCTATGGAAAGACGTTTTGGTTTAGAAGCTGTTGCATCAAAACAATTTAAGAATTTTAGAAATTTATCCGGTTCGTTCAAGATTGGTATAGAAAATGTTAATTTGAAAGAAGGAGATTTCTTACAAATTGCAAATTTATATGCTTTGCACGGAATTCCTATTTCTGAAAGAGCTAATCAACTTAAAGGCGGAACATTCCTTGCTTTAGCTCCATCTCTTGTCTATGACACAAGGGACAGAATTATTAATCCTCGTGATGGTGTTGTTGCGAACATTAAGTATACAGAAAATTTTGGTTTAAGTGATTTAAGTTCAACACATGGTATTTTGACTGCCGGGTTAAGAAGATATATTCCTGTTATGACTAAATCAGCATTGTCTGTTACTGCTCGTGCAGGTGGTACAATTCATGGTGACATACCTGAAGTTATGGCATTCAGACTCGGTGGTCCGTATTCTGTAAGGGGTTATAAAATGAGTTCTATCGGTACTGGCAATTCTTATGTGACAGGTTCTGTTGAGTTGACAACTCCTTTCTTTTTCCTGGATAGAATTAAACAACTCAAATTTCTTGATAATGTTAAGTTTGCTATGTTTGTTGATGCCGGTAAGTTGTTTAATACTACTGTTTCAGACAGAATGTATAACAGACCCGGTTATGGTGTAGCATTAGGTGCAGGTGTTAAGGTATTTGTTCCAGGTGTAGGACCATTGAGTATCGATTATGGTTATCCGCTTACGAATGTTGGAAGAGGAAACAGCAAAGGTGCATTTACTTTTGGTATCGGAGATTTGTTCTAATGACAGTTTCAGTTAGATGTTGTAGTCTTAATGATACGGAAGTTCTTGCTGAAAAATTTGCCAAAATTGTTGAAAAATCAGGTGCCTTTGTTTGTTTGCATGGTGACATTGGTGCAGGGAAGACTGCTTTTACAAAACTTGTTTGCAAATATTTAGACGTTAAGCAGAAAGTTACAAGTCCAAGTTTTGTCATTTTAAATGAGTATAAGAGTGGAAAGATTCCTGTGTATCATTTTGATTTATATAGGCTCGAAAATGAAGGTGTTTCTACTATTTCTGATGAACTTGAAGAATATTCTCAGGGAAGAATTTTGACAATGGTCGAGTGGGCTGAATTTTCTCCTGACACTGAGTTACCGTTCGATAGGGTAATTGTAAAAATTTCTTATTTGTCGGATACTGAACGTGTATTTGAATTTTCTGCAATTGGTGAAAATTCAGAAATAATTGTAAATGAATTGGCAAAATTATGAAAATTTTAACTTTTGATACATCTCTAAATAAAACATATATTACATACGGTGTCGATGACAAAATTATTGTAAAAAAAGAGATTTGTTCTGATTCAGAAAAATATCACAGTGCGTATTTAATTCCTGAAATGATTGACATTTTGAAATCGGAGAATATAACGCTTCAAGACATTGATGCAATCGGTATTAATGAAGGTCCGGGGAGTTTTACCGGTATAAGAATTTGTACCGTAATTGCAAGAACGGCAGCACAGCAACTCGGAATAAAGGTTGTTCCTGTTCCGTCACTTGAGATTCTATCAAAAATCAATTCTACGAATAAAAAATCTTTGGTAGTTCTTGATGCAAGAAAGCAAAAGGCTTACATCGCCATTTATAATGGTGATGAGGTTGTTATTTCACCAAAATCAATTAATATCGATGAGTTGTCGGATTTGGTTGCACAAGATGAATATCAGATTATTACAGATTCTTCAATGCATGAAAAATTACAAAAGATGGAAATTTCTTCTGTAAATTATGAAGCTGATGATTATCCGCTCGGCAAATTCCTTTATGAGATTGTTTATAAAAAATTGCAAAATTCCGAAAACGACTACTTTTGGGCAAAAGCAAAACCGCTCTATATTCAGCCTCCGTCAATTACTCCGCCTAAAAAGGTTGGTGCGTAATGTTTTATTTTAAACAAATTAGTCCGATAGGGTGTTTATTGTGGACGGTTTTGTTCGTATGGATTTTTATTGCATTAAAATTATATTATGTTGTTGGCTTCCTGATTTTTTTGGCGATTGTGTATAATGTTATTTCAAAGGCTAAAAATAAATATTACGAACGAAAAGAGCAAAAAGAACGTGATTTTCAGCCTGAAATCGGCGAAGTTTACAAAGTTTGTCCTTATTGTGGAAATGATGTAAAGCGTTCAGCTAAGATTTGTCCGCATTGTAAAAATTCTTTATAATCAGTTATCTATGAAGTTTCTGTATTGAATTGCTTGTGAAATGTGTTTTGATGATATATTATCTTCATCATCTAAATCCGCAATAGTTCTTGCTAATTTTAGTAATCTATCGTACCCTCTGCCTGAAATATTGAACTTTTTGCTTGCCATTTTCAAAAGCTGTTCCGATGATTCATCAAGTTTGCAATATTTTTTTATCTGTTTTGGTCCGAGCTCGGAATTAGTATAAATTCCAAGACCTCTGTATCTCTGTGTTTGTCTGTTTCTTGCCCTTGTTACACGTTCTCTTATCGAGGCGGAGCTTTCACCTTCAAAATTTTTTCCGATAAGCTCATCTATTTTGATTTTAGGAACTTCTATCTGTATGTCTATTCTGTCTAATAACGGTCCTGAAATTTTTGAACGATACCTCTGAATTTGTGTTTCCGTACAAGTGCAGTTTTCCTCTTTGTCGCCGTAGTATCCGCACGGGCATGGATTCATTGTGCCGACTAAAATGAATTTGGCTGGATATTTTAAACTTGTTTGTGCCCTTGAGATAACAATTTCACCGTCTTCTAAAGGCTGTCTTAAAACTTCCAAAACTTGACGTGGAAATTCAACGATTTCATCAAGAAACAAAATTCCTCTATGTGCAAGCGTTATTTCTCCTGGTTTAGGATTTGAACCTCCGCCAGTTATTCCGACTTGAGATGCTGTGTGGTGTACTGTTCTAAAAGGGCGTTTGGTGATTAACGGTTTTTCGCTGTTTATCAATCCTGCTATACTATAAATTTTCGTTAATTCTATTGCTTCATCAGGTTCCGGTGGCGGTAAAATCGATGAAAAACATTTTGCAAGAAGAGTTTTTCCTGATCCGGGAGGACCTGACATTAAAATATTATGTCCGCCTGCTGCCGCTATTTCAAGTGCTTTTTTTGCTTTCAACTGTCCTTTTACATCTTTAAAATCGTATGGATATTCTCCGTTTTCGGATTCCATATACAACTGTAAATCAATTTTTATCTGCTTTAATGACTGTTGTTTTTCTACATCATCAGTAAAGTGATTAACAACTTCTGTTAAGCTATTTGCACCGTAGACTTCGATATCTTGAATTAAAGCGGCTTCCTTTGCATTATCCATTGGTACTATGAATTTCTTTATATTATGTTCTTTTAAACCTGCAACTAACGGAAGAATACCGCTTACACCTCTTAAAGAACCATCAAGTGACAATTCTCCTATAAAAGAAAATTCTTTAAATTTTTCGCAATCTAACTCTCCATTTACAGAGATTATTCCCATCGCTATTGGTAAATCGTAGGCACTACCTTCTTTTCTTATGTCTGCAGGAGCAAGATTGATTGTGATTTTTTTAGCAGGAAATGAGTATCCTGAATTTCTTATAGCTGAACGAACTCTTTCTTTGGCTTCTGACACAGCTGTATCAGGAAGCCCTACAATTATTACACTTGGAAGAGAATTGTTTACATCAACTTCTGTTGTTACCCTATGTGCTGTTAATCCTGTCAAAACTCCGGTTGTAACTTGTGATACCAATTTAAACTCCTGTTTTTCTAATGAAGTCCGTATAAACACTTTAATTGTTCATAATAATCAAGTGCTATTCCATCTTCTTTACATCGGTTTTGAATATGTTCTATCAATTCTTTCATTTTATTGTTGATTTCTCGATTATTGTGTTTAAACCATTCTCTTTCGACATCAAGAACAACAAATTTTATCCCTATTGATAACGATAAATCGTACCATTTGTTAATTTCTTCAAAGTTATCATTAATATCTTGAAGAATTATGTATTTTGACTTAACAGTGCTTCTACTATTTTTTTGTGATTCAGCATATTTTTTTAAATTTTCAACAACTTTTTCAAAACAAGGTACCCTTTTTACTTTTTTGTAGGTTTCCGAAGTCCCGCTATCTAAAGAAACACAAATGTTTGTTTCTGCTTCTTTGATAAGTCTGTTAATTCCCTCGGAATACTTTATGCCGCTCGTGTTAACTATGTATCTGCTTATTCCTTTTGATAAACACAAATCAACTATTTTTTCAAAATCTTTCATTAAGGCGGGTTCACCACCTGCGAATTGTACGTAACCATGTCTTGAGTCTTTCAGTAAATTCTTTTCAAACAATTCTTCGAATTTTGGTAACAGTGATGTTTCTTTAAAACCTTCAATTGACCATGTATTGCAATAAATACACTTGCTGTTACAGTTTACAAAACTATTAACATCCACGAAATTAAAGGCTAAATCATCAACCAACTCATCTGTTTCAATAATACTGGGGCAGCCTTTGCAGCGAGCCGGTGGATTTCCGCTTGCTATCTGTTCTTTCCATTTTTTCTTTAACTCAAATATTTTGTTAAAATCAAAGTCGTTATAGTTTTGGGCTAAAATAGGCATGCCTCCACCTTCGTGAGCTGTTTTGCAACATACAAAAACTGCATTTTTTTCAAAATTTATTCCACTATCCATATAATCACATTTATAATATCGACTCATTTTAGCCTCTTTTTCATTATATCTTGAGTTTTAGGTTATACGCTTAAATGTTTTTTGATTGACAGCATACTTCCGCCTGCACCAAATCCGATAGCAATAACAAATAATGTGAATGTTACTACATTTGTTGCTAAAACAGGAGATGGTACCATAAAGTATTCATGTACCTGCAATAACCATTTTTGAACGACACTCATCGGTATTAATGCTATTAACGCTGATACAAAACCGTAAATTGCACCTTGCAATATCAATGGAATTTTTATGTACCAATTACTTACGCCCATCAGTCGCATAATTTCGATTTCTTCTTTTTGATTTTGAATTACCAACTGTATCGTATTATTGATAATTGCAATCGTCAAAACAGCCACGAATATAACAACAATAAGAGTCATTGTGTTAACAACATGATTAAATGTTTCCATCTTTTTCGCAATATCTGTTGCATAAGCTAAATCTTCGACTCCTGGGATTGGTTTGATTTTTGTAAAAACTTCATTAATGTTCTCAGGATTATCAACTTTTACGTGAAGTGTGTCCGGCAAAGGGTTTGTTATATCTGCAACATCAAATTCACTTTTCATTTTAGCCCAAGCTGCTTCTTTTGTTATAATTGTTACTTTTTCTACGTGATCAAGTTCTTTTATACGACTTGATAAATGTTGCGGTGATACATCGGGTTTTAAATAAACTGATATTTCAAGCATATTTCCAAATTGTTTTACAAATTCTGTTAATGACAAAGTTGTCCTGAATAATGCTCCAAAAATAGTCAAAATAGCTGCCATTGTTGTGATTATGGCTATGTTTATCCAGCCTGTTCTGCATATCCCTTTTAAAGTTTCCATCATTATTCTTGATGTAATTCTTAATTCGCCAAGCCAGTCTTTCGGAATGCCTGCTTTTACTTTTTTCTTGAATTTTATTGATATATCAGTCATATGTACCTGCCTGAATGTCTCTTACAATTTGCCCTTGATCCATCGTTATTACACGTTTTCTAAAGTAATCAACCATAGCATGGTCGTGCGTTGCAATCAAAATGGTTATTCCCTTTTGATTGATTTGTTCCAAAATCTGCATAACTTCCATTGAGTTTTTAGGGTCTAAATTTCCCGTAGGTTCATCTGCTATTAAAAGCGGTGGTCCATTGACTATTGCCCTTGCGATGCTGACTCTTTGTTGTTCCCCGCCTGATAATTCAGTCGGTTTGGCACGCATTTTGCCTGCCAAACCAACCACTTTTAATGCTCCCATTGTACGAGCTTCAATTTCTCTGCTGCTCATTCCGAGCGTTCTGATTACATAAGCTACATTATCAAATACACTTTGATTTTGTAAAAGTTTGTAATCTTGAAAAACAATTCCCATACATCTTCTGAGTTTTGGAACTTTATCATCGGGTAATTCTGCTACATTTGTGGAGCCTATCATTACCGTACCAGATGTCGGCACTTCTTCTCGATATAAAAGTTTCATAAGCGTTGATTTACCTGCTCCGCTTGAACCGGTGAGGAATACAAATTCTCCGGACATTATGTCAAGATTTATATTTTTTAACGCATAATTATTTTTATACCGTTTTGTAACGGCTCTCATCTGTATCATATTATTTTACGAGTCCTTTGATTTTTTCTGCAAGTTTGTCACCTGTTAATCCGTAGTATGACATAAGTTCATCTGCCGTACCTGTTTGTCCGAATTGATCGTTTATACCAATTCTTGTAACCTTTGTCGGACATTGTTCACTTAATGCTTCGCATACTGCTCCGCCTAAACCGCCTATGATTGAGTGGTTTTCAACAGTTACAACTCTGCCTGTCTTTTGTGCTGATTTTACAATTGTTTCTGCATCTAACGGTTTTACTACCGGAACGTGTACAACTTCAAGGCTTATTCCTTCTTTTTCAAGAATTTCAGCCGCTTTTAAAACTTCACAAGTTGTTTCACCGTTAGTTACAACAGTTACGTCTTTGCCTTCTTTCATAACAACTGCTTTATAAGGATTGAATTTGTATTCGCCTTCTTTAAAGATTACAGGTAGGTTCGCTCTTGATACACGAACATAAACCGGCCCGTTATATTCTGCTGCCCATTTAATAACTTCACGAACTTCCGTAGCATCAGCAGGTGCAATAACTGTCATATTAGGAATTGCTCTCATAATTGCTACGTCTTCAAGTGCCTGATGGCTTGCTCCGTCTTCTCCAACTGTGATGCCGCAGTGTGTTGCAACTACTTTTACGTTGAATTTCGGATAACAAACACCGTTTCTGATTTGTTCCCATGCTCTGCCTGATGCAAATACTGCAAATGTAGATACAAACGGTACCTTTCCTGTTGTTGAAAGTCCGACTGCCATTGTTACCGCATCTTGTTCTGCAATACCGGCGTTGAAAAATCTTTCAGGAAATGCAGCTTTAAAATGTTTTGTCATTGTTGAACCTGAGAGGTCACAATCTATAACTACTATGTTTTTATTCGTTTTTCCGAGGTCTGCGAGCGTTAAGCCGTATTCACCTCTTGCCGATTTTTTTATAACTTCTGTCATGTTTGCCTCTCCTATTTCAATTCTTCTAATGCTTGTGCTAATTGCTCGTCATTAGGAGCTTTTCCGTGCCAGCCTGCTTGGTTTTCCATAAATGATATGCCTTTACCTTTTATCGTATTTGCAACGATAACGGTCGGTTTATCTTTAGATTCTTTTGCTTGTTCTAATGCTTCGTATATTGCTTCAATATTGTGTCCGTCAATTTCGATTGTGTTCCAGCCAAATGCTGCAAATTTTGCTGCTACGTCACCGACTGCCATTACGTCTTCAGTGTTTCCGTCGATTTGAAGTCTGTTTCTGTCAACGATGCCGATAAGGTTATTTAACTTATAATGACCTGCGTTCATAGCTGCTTCCCAAATGCTGCCTTCTTGAAGTTCTCCATCACCCATAAGTGCAAATACGTGAGCATCTTTTTTATCTAACTTCAATCCGATTGCCATACCGCATGCTATTGAAAGTCCTTGTCCCAATGAACCTGTTGAAACTTCAATACCCTTGAGTTTTGTGCAACAAGGATGTCCTTGGAGTTTCGTTCCGAATTTTCTGTATTCTAACAAATCTTCTTCAGGAAAATATCCACAATGTGCTAAAATTGAATAAATTGCTGCTGATGCGTGTCCTTTTGATAATACAAATCTGTCTCTGTTTTCAAAATCGGGGTTTTTATCCCAATCAGGATACTGCTTCATAACTTTTGTGTACAAAACTGTAAGAATATCAATTGCCGAAAGGCTTCCGCCCGGGTGTCCGGATTGTGCGTTGTGTATCATTCTTACAATGTTTGCACGAAGTTTTTTGGTAACTTTTTCAATTTCTTTGATTTCTTCTGTCGATAACGTTTTTAACATAAATCACCTGTTTTCTTCTATACTGCATACAACATAATAAATTTTTTATTTCTTTTCCATTATAACCCTAAACAAAAATAAGGGTAAAGTAGGAAACATTCTTTTAAATCTTGAGGGAGTTTTTATCAATCTCCAAAGCCATTCACAGCCTGCTTTTCTGAATATTAGCGGGGCTCTTTTGACTTCTCCTGACCATACGTCAAAACTTCCTCCAACGCCGATAAATATTGTGTTTTGAAACTCGTTCATATATTTTCTTATAAATACTTCTTGTTTAGGAATTCCAAGAGCAACAAGTACGAGTTTGGGATTAGATTTTTTTAAATTTTCTACAATTTCTCCTTCGTCAGCTTCTTTGAAATAGCCGTTTCGCATGTAAGATATATTCAAGTTTGAATTTTCATTCTTTAAATTAGAACAAGCTTTTTGCAAAATTTCTTCTTTCGCTCCGATTAAAGCGACATTTTCACCTTTTTCCGCACATAACGACATTATTTTTTTTGAAAATTCAATCCCGGGAATTTGTTCCTGTTTTATTCCTTTTATTTTCAATGCGATTTTTATGCCGACACCGTCAGGAATGATTAAATCTGCGTTTCTCAAGGATTGTGCAAATTCCTCATTATCGTCCGCTAATGCTATCATTTCGGGGTTTATTGTGACTGTTTGAACACTTTTTGTTTGAGATTGTTCATATATATAGTTGATTGCATTATTAAAACTTAATAAATCAACTCTGTATCCTAAAATATTTGCTGTTTTCTTTTCCATACCTCTTATTATTGCATAAATTACCTGCGTTTACCATAATTTTTATTATTTTCTTTGTAAACGAATGTAAACTTTTATACAATTAAATTAAAGTTTATATTTATTCTTACGATAAAAAAAATATAGTGAGAGATATATTTTTTGGTGGTATTTATGCAAATTACAAGAGTTAGCGATGTAAAGGCACCTGCTGTTCAATCAAAACAGAAAGCAGCTGTTCAAACAGGAGAACAACATCAAGGCGTACAACAATTTTCTTCGGATTGCAGTAAGGCTTTTCTGTCGTACGGATTAGCAAAAGTCAATTTCGGCAGGGTACAAAAGACTCAATCTGTTCAAAGTGAAATTGATGCTAATTCTTCAAATGCAGGTACCATTAATTTGTTTTATTTCAGCGATACACATGGTGAGCTGGCAGGTCTTGCAAAACTTGCATCTGCAAAGGACGCTTGTGCACAATACTGTGGCGGACAAGATAATTTAACAGTACTGGGTGCCGGTGATTTGATTTCCGGACGTCAAGAAAAGGTTATTTCTGCAACCGTAGACATTGTAAACCAAATGGGTATGCAGGCAACGGCTCTCGGAAATCATGAAAGATACCGTTCTGACGAAAGTTTAAAGCAGCTTGCTGACGACTTAAAACCTGAATTGCTCGCAATAAATGCAACTGCGGACGAAAAAGCTAATTGCTCTGTTATGCCGTCAATGATTTGCAAACAAGGTAATCAAGAATTTATTACAGTTGGTGCTCAACCTTTGTCACCTATTGATGATCCTGCTGAAATTGCAAAAGCGATAGATGTGGAAGTAACTCGTATTAAAGAAGAGAGAAAAGCTCAAGGGTTGAGTGATAACCTTCCTGTGGTATTTTTAAGCCATATGGGGTCAGATGCAGACAAAATAGTTGCAGAAAACAGTGATACGGTTAATTTAATATTGGGTGGGCATACACATAAAATAGAAGATAACAGTTATGTTTCAAAGAACGGACGTAATGTTGAAGTTTTGCAGTGTGGTGCAAATAATGCACTTGCTGCTATTGTCAAAATGGATATTGCTGAGGACGGAACAATTACAACTTCTTCCAAAATGCTTGATTTAAACAACGGTGTAGATGGTATATGTTCTGACTTGGAAAGCTTATATAAAACAGATGTACGCGGTGAAGCTGTTTCTGCAGCAAAAAAAGCAGAATCTCTTGCAGAGCAAGCTGTTGAAAATAATGTCGGTAAAAGAGTTGATATAGCTCAAGTTCCGGAAGGTTACGGCTATAATACTGATAGTACGGAACGTAATTATTGTAACCCTGTTGCAAATATTATGGCCGATGCTATGCTCGAAGCTACTCGGGACAGAGGAGCTCAGGTTGCATTCTGTCATGCTCCGACTGTAAAGGATACAGCTGTTTATGATAACAGAATGTTGACGAATTACGATATCATCGGTCGAATGGTTCCGTTTGGCGGAAATGTTCATATGGCGGATTTATCAATTGATAAATTTTATCAAATATTTGAAGAAAAAGCTCAATGTATATATTTAGATGAATCTCAACTTGTACAATGTAGCGGAATGACTTATTCCGTAGACGCAGATAAAGCAAAAGCTCGTCACGAGGCAAATCTTGAAGTTATGAGAGCTGATAAAGCCGTTAAGGAAGCCGCTCAGTCGGGAGATACTGCCGCATTGGCTTCGGCTAAGGCTGCTTTACAATTAGCTAAAGAAGCATATGATGCTTTGCCGGGTTGTGTTGAAAAAATGATGATTTTAAACGATGACGGCTCTGAACTCAAAATCAATCCTAAAGCAATCTCAAGAGGTGATTATGACGGTCAGACAATAAAATGTGCAATGATTGACTTCTTAGCAACTGAAACGTTAGGTAATGGTGTTGCTGAAAATACAAATATTCCTGTTGCTGAAATTTTTGAAAATCAAATGAAAAAAGTTAGTGAAGACAATGACGGAGTAATTTTCATTGACCAAAATGATAACAGAATTGCAATAAATGACCCGAATGGACTTATTACAGGTTATGCACTTGATACAAGTTTGCACACAAAACACTGGTACAAATAAATATTTTTGAAATATTGTTGAAAGCTCGATTTTTATCGGGCTTTCTTTATTAGCATGTGTAAGGTAAAATTAAATTGTTATTTATTGGAGAGTATGATGTTTTTTCAAAAGATAAAACTTTATATGAAGGCTTTTTTACGTGCTAAAAGATATGATAATATTGTTATGTTAGGATACAATTGTGAGATTGCATATCGTTTTTTCAGACAGTATAAGTTTATTGACTCATCTTTGTTTGCTTGGACTTATGTTCCTTTTGAACAATTAAAATATTTTTTTGAGTCGCCTGAAAAAGTTGGGGTAGGTGAGTTTTCTTTTGGTTACGGCATGTTTACCTGTGAAAATTCCGGAATTGCCTTTCATGGCAGAACAGATTGGTCCGGCGTAAACGATATTAATCAGCTTGATAAGGAACTTGTTGAAACAGAAAAAAAAGAATTGCGTTCGAGAATTTCTTATTTAAAAGATAAATTTTTTAAATATTCTACCGACGGCAAAAAAACTCTTTATATTCGAAAAATTTCTGCACCGGAAGCTGTTTCTTCTGATTTAAATGACAATATTAATTGGTTATATAGAAAATTGCAGTCTTTTTGTTCAAATGATTTCAAGTTATTATTGGTGATTGAAAAGCAATATGAGAATAACGTTAAAATTTCCAATTCCAATATAATTTTGAGAACGGTTGAAAAATATAGTAATGACAAATGTGTTACAAGTAGAAATGAAGGCGATAAATTTGGCTGGAGGCTAATTTTTACCGAATTTAGACCAGCAAAGACGAAAAAATATTCTAAAAAGTTGAAGTTTGAGGTAATTAACTAATGTTTTTGCGTAAAAAAAATTATGATTTGATATTTGGTCTTGGTGAAGCATGTTCTTGTTCTTCTTCTTTAAGATCGTCAAATTTACAATTTCGTTCTTTCCCTTTTGATTGGATTTTTGGCTCGACCTTTGTTGAAAGAGCAAAAATCCTATGTGGCGATTTTGCACAGTTTATTCATCGTGATGCACTCGAAAAAAGAGGCAACAACGGTGTTCAAGCTCATTTGTGTGATATTTATTTCGATACTGTTAACGGTCTTGGTTTTAATCATGATTTTCCTGCCGATTGTGATTTGGATGAATATTTTGACAAAGTTTTTCTCAAATATCATCGTCGTGCTGAAAGACTTTTGAGATTTGCTAAAAAATCTTCTAAAATATTGGTTGTTTGGGTCGATTCTCCCGGGAGTAATTGGAAACCTAAAAACGATGAGGATTTTAAAAAAGGTTTGGAGCTGCTTCAAAATAAATTTCCAAAAGCTAAAGTTGATTTATTGATTTTTTCTTGGCGGCAGGATTTACCTTATAGAAAACGAATTCACGAAAAAATTTCTGATAACATTGAAAAATACACTTTCGATTACCGCTTTTATCACAAGCGAAAAGTCATTCCCGATTATGTCGTTAACGAAAAACTTCTTGGTAAAATTTTAAGGAAATATCAACTTAAAATGACTTTAAAAGAAAGATTTGATAATTTCCTTTTTAAAAGGAAAAAATAATAAAAAGACCGCTTTTGCGGTCTTTATATTTATTAATTAAAACATATCATTTAAAACACTGTTTAATGCAAATTTAATTTTATTGTCTGTGTTTTCATAAGCAGACTTGCCAATTAAATTTATTACATAATTTATTACATCTTGTTTTTGTTTACCATCATTAAATGCTCTTGAATCCGTAGCCAGAAAATCATTAATGAATTTTTTATAATCTTCTTCAGTATAGTTTATTAACATTTCTTTAGCTGAATCTTCTAAATGATTGTTAGCATAACGAATATAGCATGAATCTATTTTTTCAGAATCAAGGTTATTTATTGTTGCTTGCATTGCTTTTACATCAGCAAATGTTTTTACTTCTCCACCCAAGAATTTATTAGCAAGCTCTTCACCTCCATAATAGCTTAAATTATCATAATATTCTTTATTATAATATAATTCCATAAGGGCTGCTCTATCTTCAGGAGTCAATGAACTAAAATCAAAATCTGTGTTTTTGATTTCGTTTAAACAAGCCTCCAAAGCACCACTGTTTTGAGCTTCGTAGGAGTTAATATTAGACATAATTTTCTTAGCATTATCTAAATTATTGAAATCAGGAGTAAATAATTTTTGTATTAATTCTTTTTGATTATCGTAAACACTAACTGTTCCCCAACCCTGCAACTTATCTTCGCTTAATAAGGATAATATATTAGAAAAATCCTCCTTAGACATATTAGAAATGAAAGCTTGTAATTCTTCAGGAGTTAGTGCTTCTAAAGATTTATTTAATTTTGTAAGTTCCTGATTTGTAAATTCATATTGATCTTCACGACTATAATCTTTAATTGTATCCATAGTATCTGCAACAATACCTGAATCACCAAATATTTCTTCATATTTATTTTGAACTTTTCTTGCTTGTTCTTCTGCTTTTTGGTCTTTTCTTGCTTGTTCTTCTGCTTTTTGGTCTTTTCTTGCTTGTACTTCTGCTTGTTTTTCTTCAGACATTGCTGTAGCTTTGAAAGACAATTCTCCTGTTTTAGAATCAAATGACACGCCTTTGACTTCTCCTAAGCAGACGCCATCTTTGTCATATGCAGTATATTTTCCCATATATGGTTCAAGCTTTGTACCATCTGCTAATTTATAAGAATAACCATAGCTGCCTGGTTGTGCGCTTTGAGTTGCTCCTTTTGTTGTAATGGTGCCTGTTTTTTCATCGTAGTCACAAGAATAACCGTTTAAACTCCATTTACCATATTCTAATGTTAATGTACCAGCCATTGTTTTAGCAGATTTGCCGTTTGCACCGTATTTCCACTCTAATCCGCTTTCTTGTGTAGATTCCGTTTCATCTGTTTTGGTATTAGCATCTGTTTTGGTATTAGCATCTGTTTTGGTATTAGCATCTGTTTTGGTATTAGCATCTGTTTTTACCTCAGATGCAGTTGTTGTATTATCTTTTGGAGCTATTGCTACATCTGCAGGACTTATGTATCTTCCATTTTCGTCAAATTTTGCTACAGGAAGCTCGTATTTGTCACCTGTATACAAATTCATTTGATCATAGCTATCATAGCCGTTTGCCTTTGCAAAATCGTTCATATATTTGATTTTGTCTGACTCGCTCATATCAGGATAAGCATTCGTTACAATTCCCCAATGTGATCCGTTCGGATATCTCGTTCCGTCTTCGCCGTCATCTTGAACTTTACCGTCTCTGTATGTTTCAATGGTTACTTCATATTTTCCTGTTTCTTCGTTATATATTGCTCCTGAATTCTTAGCAGGTACTTTTCCGTCTTCGGATACTTGTGCTTCGCTTATATCATCACCATTTAAAATATCATCTACTGAATTTAGTAAATCTTCAATAGTAGCATCTGTACCAATATTGAAAAATTCACCTATCTCATCCAAGCTGATTTTACTGTTACCATCGCCTATATTTTCAGCAAATGCTTTAATTTCGGTTTTAGAAATTCCTTCTTGACCATCTGTATCTATAAAAGCCGAAAGCAAGTCAAATTGTGCTTTCTGTACATCATTTAAGTCTTTTCCGCCAGAAAGGAAAGTTTCAAGCATCTTTTCATTTTCAAAAGTATTAACATCAAATACATTACCTAAAAAACCTGAGTCTTCTGCAAATATTGATGCTGTAGATGTTTGTCCTTCATTTTTTTGTGCATCTTGAATATTCTTGACCGCAGCTTTGATTTTGTCTAAATTAGCCCCAGTTAAATTTCCAAATTTATAATCAGACATCTTACACCTCACTTTTATTCCACATGTTATTCTACGGCAGAATCTATGAAAAACTTTAATTCATGTTTTATTCTGTGTTTACATTTCGTTACAATTAACGTTTGCTTAGCAAAATTTTTTATTTTTAAGTCTTTATCCGTACGATTCAGATTTTTGAGTGTGTTTCGTGGATATTAAATCTGTAAAAAATTTATCAACAGTGAATAATGTTGCTAAGCAGTATGCACCTTCGACAAGGTATATCTCTAAAAGCATTACGGATACTTTTGAACGCAAATCACCTTTGTTTAATAATGATGATAATAATGTATCTGATGACAATACATTGATTTCAAGAAAATATAATAAGGCTGTTGATGTATTAAATAGCATGAATAACAAAGCAGACAGAGCTTTTAAATCTCAGCTTGCCATGGACGGTTGGTCTGCAAAGTTAGGTGAGAAAATTTGTTCATTATTTGGTTCTAAAAAAACATCAACACTCATTTCAAGAGAGATTGATATTAACAGAGCAGAGATAGAGCATCTTAAAAAATCAGCATTGAATGGTACTTTTGACGATGAATTTAAAGATATTTTCGGTGTTAAATACAATAAAGATGCCGTTAATGAATTTAAGGTTGTTTCTGATGAGTACGCTCTTGCTGAATCTTCACAAAAATTAGCAGATAACACGAAAACAACACTTTCTAAATATATAAAATTTTTTGAAAAGAATAAAACATCTATAAATCCTGAGTCAAAAGATTTTGACCCAAACAAAAAAACACAAAATATCGATGAAAAATTAAAAAAATATGAACAAACACTTTATAAATATACTGGTGGAAAAGAAAACTTTGAAAAACTTGCAGTTGCAAGAAGAAAGGACTTTTCAACACTTTCAAGAGAAGACAGACTCGCTGTTTACAATGATATTGCAAACGGATTAATTTATACTTCTGAAAAAACAGCAGAAGCATTAAAGCATGGTAAAAGCGATGATGAATTAAAAAAAGAATATGATTCCGCTTATGAGAAGGCTTTCGGAACCAAAAATAATATTCAGAAAAAAGTTGCCGATTATATTTTGACCCAGCAAATCCGTTCAATCGCAGTTAAAGACATTGCGGTTTCGGGTATTGTTGGTGCAGCTATTGCTACATCAGGTACGACTCTTCCTGCATTAACAGGTGCTGCTGTTACTACATTCAGTTATATGGGTATGGATACTCTCGATCTTGCAACAAATAATATTGATGATTCAATTGATTTAACAAATGATTCTGTCAAAGAAATTGTTAAATATTCTTTAATATATGGAGCAGAGTACTTTGTAGGTTCAAAGCTTTATGATATAGTTCCTACTGCTGAAACCGGAAATAAGGTTTTGAATGGCGTTTTAGATGTTGCAAGAACAACTGGTATTGAATTATCAACGGCCTTTGTTAGTGAATATCTTGAAACAGGTGAATGGGGTACGGATCAAATTACTCCTAAAGCATTGGTCGGAATTACTCTTGCAACTTATGGTGCAGAAGAACTTATGAGAATGGGACTTTCTGCTCCTTCTGGTTTAAAACATCAGTATTCTCCTAAGTTGGCAGGTGTTTCTATTGATGCTGCTGATTTTTCTAAAAGAGCTATGTCTGTTCTTGAAAATCAATTCAAAAAAAATCCCGCATCTGTTATGAACTTAAAACTTTTAAGCGTTGAGAATGCGGAATTATTTAATACTCTTTTGACTGCGACTTTGCAACAAGCTATTTAGTTTTTTTATTTTGAATTTTGAATGCCATTATGAATGAATCTTGGCGGTTATCTTCGTCTATTCCAAAGTCGTTATCGTTAACAATGTAAATTGTATCTTTTCCGTCATAGGCAATTCCTTCTATTTTGTTTCCGTCTTTTATGTTGTGAAGACCTTTCAACATAAATACGAAATTGCTATGATTTGTGATATTTGGAATTAGTTTTATTATTCTTATTTGATGTTCTCCATCACGTCTTTCGGCTGTTATTATTTCATTTTTTGAAATACAAGTTGCTGCACTTATTATGTTTTTTCCTTCTCCAATGTAATAATCATAAACTTTTTCAACATTTTTTGTATCAATGTTGAATTTTATGACTTTTACATTTCTACCGTCTTTTAATGGTCCTTGTGTAAATGCATAAATTGTTTTATCGCCGTCGTACGCTATTGATTCAAATCCTAAGTTTTTTTGTGTATTATTAAATTCTTCAGGAAGATTATAAAGCGTTTTATCTGATTTATAAGGACAATTTTTTGGTGCAAAGCGATTTATAACTTTCAAATTTTTATCAAATTCTACTATTGAAGGATAGTATTCATCTCCCACCCAAAAATGTCCGTTTTTATCAACAACAAGAGCTTCTGAATCAATTCCTGCGTTATCAAAGGGCATTTCTTTATCATTTATGTCACAAGGTACGCAATCTTTTTCTTCTGAAACAGGAAGTCCTGAAAGTTCAAAATTTCTGCTTTTCGAAATTTTTGCTTCACCATCATCAAGTAAATCAAATTCTACCAAAAACGGTTTATATTCTTTGCCTAAAGGAAAATTTCTTATGTCACGATTTGATTTGTTATAAATATTGGTGTTGGGTCCTCTGTCTGTTATTGCATACAATTTATCTTTGTAAAAAAATAAATCGGAAAATCCTCCTAATTTAAAACCATGCCCGAGGTTTGGAACATTTTTTATCTCATAAGTTTTATAGAACTTCAAATTTAATTCGGATGGTTTTATGCAAAAATAGTTAACTAAACCGCAAAACAAGAGTAAAATACTTACAAATAATATAAATTTTTTGTTAATCATGTTATAATCTCTCCTAAAATGTTACATAATTATAGTGTATTAAATTTTTTATAGCAACAGGTGAAACATGGACGAACTCGAAAGACTTTTGCAAGGAAATGAGAATTTTATAAACGGAAATTTGCAGGCTGAAAATAAATGCCTCAAAACTTTGCGTAAATTTCAAAATTATCAGGAACCAAAGGCTATTATTTTAAGTTGTTCTGATTCAAGAGTTGTTCCGGAAATAATTTTTGATACGGGAATTGGTGAACTTTTCGTCATAAGAACGGCAGGAGCTACTATCGGGCAAAATGTTATTGAAAGTATCGAGTTTGCTATTGATGAGCTTAAAATACCGCTTTTGCTCGTTCTCGGGCATGACAATTGCGGAGTTGTGACTTATGCGGCTAAAAATCCAGAGGGCAGCGAACATTTTCACGATATAACTTCTCAAGTGCATGAAATTTTGGATTGTGAAACTTTGTGCTATAACGAGCTTGCAAAGAAACATACTTTGAATATTACATCTATTTTGAAACGAAAATCAAAATTTATTCAAAATGCTATTAACGATAATTCCCTGAAAGTCGTAAGTGCCCATTTTCACTTTGATACAGGAAAAGTTACAATATTGAAAGAAGATGAATAACGTGAAATTTTTAAATTTAAACAACCCTAATCAAAAAGCGGCATTTGTTTCTGTAATGTCAAATGCTTCTCTAATCGTTTTGAAAGTAATTACAGGCTTTTTGACAGGCTCTTTCAGTATTATTTCGGAAGCTGTTCACTCAACAGGTGATATCCTTGCATCTTTTATCGCTTTTTTTGCAGTCAAAAAAGCTTCTGAACCCGCCGACAAAGAACACGCTTTCGGGCATGGGAAATATGAAGATTTTTCGGGATTAATCGAGGGATTTTTGATAATTTGTGCGGCAGCATATATTTCTTATGAATCAATTTTGAAAATTATTAAAGGTGTTCATTCCGAAATTAATGTTGACGGTGCTATTTACGTAATGATTTTTTCAATTTTCGTTAATATTTTCGTAAGCAGATTTTTATATAAGACTTCCAAAAAAACAGGGTCAGTGGCGATTTTCGCAGATGCGGAACATTTAAGAACCGACGTTTTAACCTCTGTCGGAATTTTAATCGGTTTGGCAATAATTAAATTTACGGGAAATTACATTATAGACCCGTTTATTGCACTTTGCGTTTCTGTTTTGATTTTTGAATCAGGTTTGAAAATTTGCAAAAAAACAACTTCTAAC
>JBJEGN010000055.1:0-12795 GCA_051875105.1 Candidatus Gastranaerophilaceae bacterium | reverse complement strand
TGACGACTTCCTTTCCGATGTCATTGAGAGAAAATGGTGCAAATACTTTCAAATAAAAGCAGATTGGCTAAGCTGGAAGGCAACTTGTTGCCCATGACAATCCATTCAGAATACTTCAATATTAAAGTATTACGTAATGAATTAGTTTTTCTTTTCGAATTATAAACTACTTTAGATTTTTACATTCTTAAAACAAAAACCGCAAAATGCGGTTAAATGGCGGAGAAGATGGGATTCGAACCCATGATGCAGATTACTCCACATAACACCTTAGCAGGGTGCCGCCTTCAGCCTCTCGGCCACTTCTCCTTTTGTATTCAAATATGCTTCTATCATATTAAAACATATTCAAAATGTCAATTATTTGTATTTTTGATTATGTTTATATAAAAAAGACCGATATTATCGGTCTTTTGATTAATAGTCTAACTTGTTTCCTAATTGTTTTCTAACCATTCACAATCAAATTTAATTTTGTTTGTACAGGTTCTGCTTCAAATAAATCTTCGACTGCACAATCAAGTGCTTCACACAATCTATCCATGTTTTCATAAGAAGGCTGCGTTCTGCCGCTTGCCCAAGAATATACTGTTTGTTGCGGAAGGTTTAATATTTTTGCAAGTCTGTATAAACTCCATCCTTTTTTTTGCTTTGCTGTTTCTCTTATTTTGATTTTCATATTATTCTCTCCGCAAATATATATATTCAACACTTACGTATACTATTATACAATTGTTACAAAAATTAATATACCATCAGAAGCGAAAATACATTTTTTGAATGACAAAAGGATTTTTGGCAATTTTGTAAATCTAATTTTTTCAATATTTCTAATTAATTTGGATTTATTGACACTTTTTGTTTTTGTCGTGTTTTATTGTATATAAAATTAATCTAATTATAGTAGGTATATTTTATAAATTTATATATAATAGATATGTAAGAATTGATTTTATGAAAAAAATCCTTAAATATTTGGTGGGGATAAAATGATGACGAAAAAGAGCAAAATATTAGCGGTGACGATTTTACTTGGTCTGGGGTTACAGGTTTGGGCAGCGGATTTATGTCCAAAATCTGTCAGGGTTGCCATAAATAAGTATAAAGCTCAAGATTACATTGGTTGTATTCAGGATTTGGAGGAATATTCAGAAGAAGATCCTTCTAATGCTGTTGCTTATTACTATACCGGAATTGCTTATATGAACGTAGGTATGAGGGATAAGTCTATTGAAGCTTTCAATAAGGTGGCAACTATAAATAGTGTTCCTCTTTTATCTTCATACGCTCTTCAAGCTACGAATTGCATGAATAATGACATAAAACCTTGCAAATATAAAAAATATTCTAAGTCTGAGATTGATGAACTTGTTCAAAATCCCGCAGCGTTTTTTGAAAAGAAAGCTTCTGAGCCGGAAGATGTTGCTCCTGAAGCTTCTATTGAGGATACTACAGATATTGATAGATTAATTCAAGGTAAATATCCTGATAACATTCATCCTGATGCAAGAAAAGTTATTCAGGAAACTAAACTTCAGCAAGAACAGGATAGGCTCAATGCTGAATTAAACCAAAAAGCAAAGAAGATTAACAAGACAAATAGTAAAGACAAAAATTCTCAAAAAAAATCTGAAAATATTCAAGAAAATAACACAAAGTTAGCAATAGACAATGTTTCAGATAAAGAAATAGCTCAAGCCGTAAGAGTTTTAAGTAAGGCAGGTTATAAATTTGTTTCACCTGATGTGTCATCTTCGAATGTGAAAGTTGCAGCAGAAAACTCTTCCAAAAATGAAGTTAAAAGTGAAACAGAAATTAATAGAAATATGTACAAGCAAATGGCTGCACAATTTTCTATGAATGACGAAGCTATGCAAATGGCAATGATGTTTGGCGGAAATACAAACAACAATAATAATTCTTTTAACTCCATGTTACCTTTACTATTGATGCAAGAGCAGCAAAATAATGCTGACGGTAAACAACAAGGTGGCAGAAGAATCAGTCCTGAAATGTTAAAAACTATGATGATGTCACAAATGATGAATGATTTTAGTTTCGATTTCGATAATGATAAAAACAAATAATTCAGTGTACGGTTTAGTGTAAGGCATGAACAGAAAAGATATTTTAAAAGTAATATATCAACAAAAAGATTATGAACTTGCGGAAAAATTGTGTTTTGCAAAGCAGGATGATGAATCGTTAAAATTACTTGCAAGAGTTCTTTTTTATGAATATAAATTTGAAAGGGCAGAGGTTCTTTTTAAGAAATTGCACATGTATACAGAATACGGTTATTGCAAGCTTTTTAAAAATGACAAAAATTCAGCAGATAGAATTTGGTTTGCTCAAGAAGATATTTCACCGTTAATAATGTGGGCAAAATCATTGTCTGGTTATTTAGATAAACGCCCAGAAAGAATACCGACATTTTTCCAAATAAGAAATTTTTATGAAACAGATTTGGATATTTTAATGAGTTTGAACATGACAAAGTATGCTGAGAATTTAATTAATAGTATTCAATATTTTGCTGATATTAATCTTGAAGTATATAAGTTTACTGCACGCGTACTTTTTAATCATAATTATTTCGGGCTTGCAGAGAAATTTATTCAAACCGCAAAAAACTATGTTTATGAAGATACAGAACTTCATTTTATAGAAGCACAAATCAGATTATCTCAACACGAAAGAATGGCAGCTGTAAAATCTCTTCGTAATTTATTGGAATTTGAACCGGAATACTTTCCTGCTAAACAATTGTTGAACAATATAAAATAATTATTAATTTTATTGGCAATATAATAAGATTGTTGTATTATTATAATATAAGACGATAATTGGAAAGAAGTTATGTTTGAACGTTTTACAGAAAAAGCAATTAAAGTAATAATGCTTGCACAAGAAGAAGCACGCAGATTGGGTCATAACTTTGTTGGAACGGAACAGGTTCTTCTCGGATTAATCGGAGAAGGTACTGGTGTAGCAGCAAAGACATTGAAATCAATGGGTGTAACTTTAAAAGATGCAAGAGCTGCAGTGGAAGAAATTATTGGTCGAGGTGCAGGTTTTGTTGCTGTAGAAATTCCTTTTACTCCAAGAGCTAAGAGAGTTTTGGAATTATCTTGGGATGAAGCAAGACAACTTGGTCATAATTATATAGGCACAGAACATCTGCTTTTAGGTTTGATAAGAGAAGGTGACGGTGTTGCTGCAAGAGTATTGGAAAATTTAGGTGTTGACTTAAATAAAGTCAGAACTAACGTTGTAAAAATGTTAGGTGAAATAAAGGGTGGAGCCACAACTTCTGGTGGCGGAACGACCTCAAGTTCATCAGCAGCAACTCCAGGCGGAAAAACTAAGACACCTATGCTTGATGAATTTGGCACAGATTTAACATTGGCGGCTGCTGAACAAAGACTTGACCCTGTTGTTGGCAGAGAAAAAGAAATTGAACGTGTAATTCAAATTTTGGCAAGAAGAACTAAAAACAACCCTGTATTGCTCGGTGAACCGGGTGTAGGAAAAACTGCCATAGCAGAAGGGTTAGCAATTAGAATTGTTAATTCGGAAGTGCCTGATTTATTAGATGGGAAAAAAGTAATTCAACTTGATATGGGTCTTTTGATTGCCGGAACAAAATATCGTGGTGAATTTGAAGAACGTCTAAAAAAAATCATGGACGAAATCAGACTTGCCGGTAATGTAATTCTTGTAATTGATGAGATGCACACTTTGATAGGAGCAGGAGCTGCTGAAGGTGCAATTGATGCAGCAAACATTTTGAAGCCGGCTTTATCAAGAGGAGAAATCCAGGTTATTGGTGCTACTACAAATGATGAATATCGTAAATATGTAGAAAAAGATCCTGCACTTGAAAGACGTTTTCAACCGATAGTTATTGAAGAACCTTCAGTTGACGATACTATTGAAATTATTAAGGGATTAAGACACAAGTACGAAGATCACCATAAATTACACATTTCAGATGAGGCGATTACGGCAGCTACGGAATTGTCTTATAAGTATATTGCTGACAGATTCTTACCTGATAAAGCTATTGATATTATCGATGAAGCTTGTTCAAAGGTCAGAATTCAAACAAGCACGTTACCTCCGGAAGGCAAGGCTCTTGAAAAGGAATTAAAGGAAATCATAAAGAAAAAAGAAGACGCTATCAGAAATCAGGAATTTGAAACAGCTTCAAATTTGAGAGATGAAGAAGCTGATTTGAAAGATAAAATTAGAGAAGTTTCTCAAAAATGGCGTGACGAAAACGAAGCAAATAAACCAACTGTTACTGCTGAACAAGTTGCAGAAGTTGTAAGTACAATGACAGGTATTCCAACGACTAAAATAACAGAAGGTGAAAGCGAAAGATTATTGAAACTTGAAGATACTCTTCATGCAAGAGTTATTGGTCAAGATCAGGCTGTAGTTGCTATTTCAAAGGCAATAAGACGTGCAAGAGTCGGTCTTAAGGCTCCAAACAGACCAATAGGAAGTTTCATTTTTGCCGGACCTACCGGTGTCGGTAAAACTGAACTTGCAAAAGCACTTGCTGAGGCTGTATTTGGTTCAGAAGATAATATGATAAGAGTTGATATGTCAGAATTTATGGAAAAACATTCAACGGCAAAACTTATCGGTTCACCTCCGGGATATGTCGGATATGATGATGGTGGTCATTTGACAGAAACAATCAGAAAGAAACCTTATTCAGTTATCTTATTTGATGAAATTGAAAAGGCTCACCCTGATGTATTCAACATAATGTTACAAATACTTGATGATGGTCGTTTAACTGATGCAAAGGGAAGACATATTAACTTCAAGAATACTATCATTATAATGACAAGTAACGTCGGTGCAAGCATGATTACAACCGGTTCGAAGTTAGGTTTCTCTGTTGGTGATGACGAATCTAAATCAAAATATGAGCATTTGAAAGATACAGTTGCGGAAGAAATGAAAAAGGCATTCAGACCGGAATTCCTTAACAGAATTGATGAAACGATTGTATTCTCCCACTTGTCTAAACCTGAAATCAGACAAATTGTTGATTTGTTGTTCAAAGATTTATTCAAGAGATTGGAAGCTCAAGACTTGCAAATCGAAGTATCTGATGAAGTTAAGGATTATCTTGCTGAAGACGGATATTCAGAAGCATACGGTGCAAGACCTCTCAAACGTCTTATTCAGAAAAAAGTTGAAGATGGTTTGGCTGAAGAAATTCTTGGTGGTCAGTTAAAAGCAGGCAAAAAGATTTTGTTAACGCTTGAAGACAAAAAAATTAAGTTTGCTACTGTAGATGCTGATGATAAAATTCCTGAAACATCTGAAAAATCAACAGAGTCGCAAGTTGAATAAAACAAATCGACATCTGATGAAAAGGAAGAGTAATTAACTTTAATAAAAAAAACCGACTTGTTAAAGTCGGCTTTTTTAATGCAATAAATTTATTTTGTAACTTCAAAATCGAAATCTTGAGTCCAAGTTTTAAATCCACCTTCAAGCAGCATTGTGTGATAGCCGTTTACGGATAAAAATCGACATGCACAAGCACCTAAATGGCATTGTTGGTTATAACAATAAACTATGTATAATTTTTCTTTTGAAAATTCTTCAACTCTATTGTCCATTTCTGCACGTGGCATAGAAATTGCATCAAGAATATGTCCTTTTTCGTAATCTTCTTTATCACGAACATCAAGAATAATTATGTCTGAGGTCTTTTTTTCGTGCATTTCTTTAAGTTCAACAGGACCTAATGTATATGCCATAATTTTGGTAAAAAATTTTGCTGCTTTTTCTGTATTAAATCTGATTTCTTTCAATTTTTCATCCATAGTTATCTCCTTTTTTCTGACATTTAATTCTGTCTAAAATAACGGTAAATGTAATCGGTCAGTTGTTTAGTTATTATGTCCGTACTATTTTGGTCAGATTTTTCATTTGATATTAAGAGAATATTTTTGTATAATTAACAAAAATATTATAGTGAAAGTTTTATAAATATGATTATTGCTGAAAAACCTTATATTTCGGATTTTTTGATTGATAGTGTTGAAAAGTTGCAAATTCCAATTTTAAAAACAGATGAACTTGAAAAAAAATTAGCTATTAACAATAAAAATAGGAAGTTGAATATTTTTGATGACAATGATGCAGTTAGATTTTGTTCTCAATCTGATAATTTTATGTTATACACAAATTCAGAGAGTTCTTTTGATTGGATAAGCAAAAATCTTTCATCTTTTGATGTTGTTGAAAATATTAATCTTTTTAAAAATAAGGTTAAATTTCGGGAACTTATAAAAACTGTTTATCCTGAATTTTTTTATAAAAAATTGTCTTATGAAGAATTATTTAATGTTGATATTTCTTCGTTTCCTGAAAAATTTGTTATAAAGCCAAATGTTGGATTTTTAAGTCTTGGTGTTCATACTGTCAAAAACAAGTCAGAATGGCAAACAACTTTGGATAAAATACAATCAGAAATTCATCTTTTGGATACAGAATATTCTGATGTTGTTGTTAACTCTTCTGATTTCATTGTTGAAGAATTAATTAGAGGTAAAGAATACGCAGTTGATGTATATTTCAATAAAACCGGCAAACCTGTAATATTGAATATTTTTGAACATCCTTTTTTAGATGAAGACGATGTTTCTGATAGAATTTATATTACTTCTTCTTCTATTATAAAAGATAATTATGAGCAAATTAATCAATTATTAATTTCAATTGGTAAAGAAGCCAATTTGAAAAATTTTCCGATGCATATTGAATTAAGAAATAATTTAAAAGGATTTATTCCCATTGAGGTCAATCCTATGCGTTTTGCTGGTTGGTGTACGACAGATGTCGCTAAATATGCTTATGATATAAATGTTTATGAGTATTATTTTAAACAGAAAGAACCTGATTGGGATTATATTTTTAACAAAAATGACCAATACTTCTATTATTTTTCAATGGCTGAAGTTCCTTCTAATATGGATAAAAAGAAAATAGAATCCTTTAACTATGAACTTTTTTGCAGAAATTATTCAAATATTCTTGAATTTAGAAAAGTGGATTTTTCTTGCAATCCGGTATTTGCAGTTATTTTTGGAAAAACTGATAAATATAGCGAAATATCAAATATTTTGAAATTAAAAACTTGCGATTATGTAGAATTATAGATTATTCTTTCTTCTTTTTTTTCTTAGGTGCACCTTCAGGTAAAAGTCTGTAACCACCGCCGTAAATAGTTTCTATGTATTCTTTATCGCCTGAAATTTTATCAAGTTTTGTTCTGATATGTCGTATGTGAACTCTTATTGTTTCTACATCATCGTCAGGATTATATCCCCAAATATCTGTCAAAATTTTCGCACCTGATACCATATTGCCATAATTTTGCATTAATAAGTTGATAATATCAAATTCTATTGGAGTAACTTTTGCGATTTTGTCCTTTATTTTTACTGAATAAGTTTCCGGTAAAAGCGTAATATCACCAGCTTGAAGAACTTCTCTTACAGCCGCCGATTCGGGAATTTTATCAGTTCTTTTTAATAAAGCTCTTACTCTAACTTTTAATTCCTCAATTTCAAAAGGTTTTACAAGGTAGTCATCTACACCTATATCGAACCCTTTAACTTTGTCATCAAGCATACCAAGTGCGGTCAACATTATAATAGGAGTTTCTTTTATAAGTTGATTTTCTCTAATTCTTTTCGCAACAGTATAACCGTCAACATCAGGCATCATTACGTCAAGAACTATTAAATCAGGCTGCTCTTGCTTTGCTTTCGCAAATCCTGATGTTCCATCTTTTGCAGAAATAACTTTGTATCCTGCAAGTTCAAGATTTATTGTCACAAGTTGATTTACTGCTTCATCATCATCAATAACAAGTATTTTTGCCATGATATTACTCTTTCTGGTTTTTGTTTTGTAATGAGTTTGTATTTTTTACAATTTTTTTTACTATATCTGTCGAAGAAAAATTGTTTACTATTGTCTTTCTTGCATTTAAACCTATAGCCCAAGATAAGGATGGATGTTTTAAATAAAATTCAATTTTATCAATTAATTCAGTAGAATTTTTGTATGTTTCTATATTGCGTCCAATGTCAAAATGCTTCTTGATAGCAGAAGTTTCTTCTGCTATCGTAAATCCTGATGCTGCTGAAATTTCTAAAATTCTGTAATCTATTCCGTTAGGTGATTTTGTCACCGGTACAACATTTATCACGCTGGATGAAAAAACTTTTGCACGCTCTATTTCACTTCGTATTTCACCTTTGTAAGAAATTTTGTATAGATTTTTAATTTCTCCGTCGTTAATTTCTTTCCAAAGTTCATTTTCCAGACTTTTTACATAATCCACCTCATCTGCATATATCGAAATCTTTCCAAAATATGATATTAAGTCTGTTATTGTTTTTAAAAAATTAATGTTATCAGGATTTGACATAATTGTAATTCCTGAATTATAACCTGAAAATTTTACTCCGTAATTTTTGAAATTTATGCAATTTGAAAGATACTTTGCTTTTTCAATATGTTTTACATCTTTTGTGTCCGTTGAATAAATTAATTTTTTCCCTTTAAAATTGTATATTAACTCAAGAGGGTCTTTTTTTAGGTCTACATTTGTCAAAAAATCAAAAATAAATACACAATTCGGATTCTTTTTCAAAACTAAATCAAAACTTCCATCTTTAATTTCATTGAAATCAAAACACATTATAATATCAGGATTGAACTCTAAAAGTTCATATTTATCAAGCTCTGAAGAGTATGTGTATTCAACGTAAAACCCTGAATATCTAAAACCATGTACAAAACTCTTTGCACATAGGCTATATGGTATGGTGTCAGGTAAAATAACATAAACTTTTTGCATAAAATGACCTAATTAAAATGCCGCTTTTTAGCAAAGCGGCATGCTATATTTGTATAAAACTATTATGCTTGTGCTTCGCTTGCAGCAGCTTCTTCAGCAGCTTTCTTTTCAGCTTCAGCCTTTGCCATAGCTTTCTTTGATAATTTTTCCTTTGTTGAAGGTTTGTAATTCAAAGTGCCATCTTCATTAGCATTATCAATTAAATATTTAACTGTATCAGTAGGTTGTGCACCTTTTGAAATCCAGTCAAGTGCTGATTGTTTATCAAACTTCATTTCTTTTGTTTTTGGATTGTAGTGTCCCAATTGTTGAATTGCTGCACCATCACGTTTAGTTGTTGCATTGATAACGATAATTCTGTATAACGGATTTTTCTTATAACCCATTCTCTTAAGTTTAATTTTAACCATCTGGTTACTTCTCCTTGTTTTTACTGTAACGAATAAGAGATTTTGATAATACTTGACAATTATCGGATGAATCCAATCTCTTTTTCAAAAGCATGCTGCTTTTGAGCCGCGAACGGTTTAATTGAGGAATTAACCGCCAGTATCTAAATTTAAGCACAAGTATGTTTTTAAATCAATAATTTTATCTTATTGAATAAATTTTATGTAAATATTAATAAATTTCTCAAAATTTATGGTATCATAATACTCAAAGGGACAAAGTATGAACGTTGATTTTGATATAAAAAAAATCAAAATGCTAATTAGTGATTTTGATGGAATTTTTACTGATGGTACCGGTTATATAAATTCTGATGGTAAAGTTTCAAAAAGAATTCATTTTCACGATGTAATGGGTATTGCAATTGCTTTGAAATTTGGTCTGAAAGTTGTAATTATTACCGGTGAATCTTCCGGTGCTGTTGAATATCTTAATAACAAGTTTGAGGATTTACAGGTTTTTCAAGATGTAAAATACAAAATCGAACTCGTTAAAAATCTTGCAAATAAATATAATTTGAAGTCTGATGAAATTTTATATATCGGTGATGATGTTAATGATGCAGATTCGTTGATTTATGCAGGGGTAAAGGTAACTGTTCCAAATGCTAACCCTTTGATAAAAAATATTGAAAATATAAAAATTACAGAAAAAAAAGGTGGAGAAGGTGTCATTCGAGAAGTTGTTGATGCTTTAACATCATATTTAACGCAGGAAAAAATAATGTCGGGAGAGTTGTGTAGATGAGCAGATTTTTAAAGATTGTAGCCGCAAAAGTCAGACAGTTTGAAAATTTACTTAATGAATATGTTAACGGAAGTAAAGGCTCCGCTCAGATTCCGTATCTCGCTTATGTAAATTGGGGTATTAATCTATCCAACGATGAGGATTTGGACAAAGCTCTTGAAAAACTCGAAACATCTGCTTTAATGCAGCCTCATTCTGCTATTGTTCAGATGAATTTAGGCAAAATTTATATGAAAAAAGGCTTGTATAACCAAGCTATTGAAAAATTTAAAAAAACAATCAGACTTGATAACAGAAGCGGGTGTGCATATTCTCTTGCTGCTGCTTGTTTGATTTTGAAAGATGAATTTAAAGAAGCAGAAGCTTTTTATAAAAAAGGCTGTCAGATTGCACCAACTGATTCGGAAGTTCATACTAATTATGCAACTGCTCTTGCAAGAAAAGGTAAGAAATTCAAAGCTCTTGAAGTTTATAAAGCTGCTTTGAAGATAAATTCTAATGATTTTCTTGCATTACATTGTTCGGGAGTTATTCTTTGTAATCTTGGTAAGTATGATGAGGCTCTTGAAAAATTAAATGATGCTTTAAAGCTTCAGCCGGATAATCCTGACACACTTTTGTATATTGCAATTTGTAAGTATAAAACAGATTTGTTTGAAGAAGCTCTTGCCGATGTTGAAAAATCCCTTTCGATAAGAATGAATTATTCTGACGGAATGATGATTAAGGGTGTTTGTCTTGCAAAACTTGGTAAGGAGGCGGAATGTTTATCTTGTTTTTCTGCTAATGAAAAAGGTAATGAAACAAATTATCAATATTATACTTACTGGGGAATTTCTCTACAAACTTTTGAGCGTTATGCAGAAGCAAAGGAAAAATTTTTACAAGCTTTTGAGTTAAACAGAGATGATGAATTTACGATTTTTTACCTTGGTGAAAATTATGTAAAAGAAGGAAATTTAACACCGGCTCTACAATTATTTTTAAAAGTTATTGACCATAATCCTAAAAATGCGGATGCTTATGAACGCATAGGTGATATTTATTACCAAAAAAACAATTACAAAGAAGCTATAAATTCGTATTTGAATGCTATTAAAAATTCAAGAAAACATCTTAAATTGTATTACAATATTGCTAAATGCTATTTTTATATGGATGAACTAAAAAATTCTGAAGCATATTACGTAAAAGCAATTGATTATAATCCAAATTTGATAGCAGCATATACCGGTTATGCAAATTTGTTAATATCAACGGGAAATACAAAAGAAGCACTTAGAAAAATCAGAGCTGCTTATAAAAAAGCACCTGAGTCTTTTGAAGTTTTGAGTATCTATTCAAGAGTTCTTGTAAAACTTGAAATGTATTCAGATGCAATTAATAAAATAGATAAATTATTGGTTATAGATCCGGAATATTACGATGCTGTTTATACAAAAGCAGAAGTTTTGAATGCGTTGGGTAAATCTCAAGAAGCGATAGGTGCATTACAAACGTTGCCTCAAGATTATCATGATAAAAGAGATTATTTGTATATTATGATGAATTCTTATAAGCATCTTGCAGAACTTTCACCATCGCATTACAATATAAGTAAAGCAATTGAGTATTGTGATCGTTTGACAAATAAATATTCGTCAGAATATAAGTTGGACGATGTGAAAAATTCACTTGAAGAAACATTAAGTAAAATTGAAGGTAAGTAAAAGTGGGAATAATAGTTCAAAAATTCGGCGGGACATCGGTTGCCGATCCGCAGAAAATACATAACGTCGCACGTGCGGCATTAAGAGAACAAAAAAACGGTAATCAGGTTGTTGTAGTTGTTTCAGCTATGGGGCATACAACTGATTATCTTGTAAGTTTGGCAAAAGAAGTTACAGAAACACCTTCACCGAGAGAAATGGATATGCTTTTATCTACCGGTGAGCAAGTTTCTATTGCTCTTCTTGCTATGGCTATTCAGGCTGAAGGCGGAGATGCTATCAGTATGAATGGTTCTCAAGTCGGTATTATTACAGAATCTGTACATGGTACGGCAAGAATTTTGGATGTTAAAACAGACAAAATAGTTAAATATTTGAATGAAGGTAAAATTATTGTAATTGCCGGCTTCCAAGGTATAACACCTGATTTCGAAATTACAACACTCGGCAGAGGAGGCAGTGATACATCTGCTGTTGCAATTGCTGCAGCTTTGAAAGCTGACAGATGTGATATTTACACAGATGTAGACGGTGTTTATACTGCTGATCCGAGAATTGTTCCAAAAGTTCAAAGACTTGAACAAATTTCGTATGAAGAAATGCTTGAACTCGCAAGAGTTGGTGCAAATGTTCTTCATCCTCGTTCTGTTGAAACAGCTAAACAATGTAACGTTACAATAAGAGTTAGAAGCTCGTTTAATCTCGACGATTTAGGCACATTAATTTTAGGAGTAGATAATATGGAAATTTATAAACCGGTAGCAGGTACGGCTGCTGACACTTCGCAAGTTAGATTAGTTTTGACCCACGTTTCGGATACTCCGGGCTGTGCTGCGAAATTGTTCAGTAAACTCGCTGAAAAAAATATCAGTGTTGATATGATTATTCAGTCTTTTGCAAGAAATCAAGGTACAAATGACATCGCTTTTACAGTTGACAAAAACGATAAAGATTCCGCTGTTAAAGTTTGCGAAAGTCTTAAAT
>JBJEGN010000054.1:0-12927 GCA_051875105.1 Candidatus Gastranaerophilaceae bacterium | reverse complement strand
GAATATCAAAAAATACAGCAAGTTGGTTAAAACCACTTGACTTTTTATAGGAGAATATTTTGATTAAATTCAAACAAAAAAGCAAGAGCACAGATGCTTCAATTTCCATAGATAAAATAATGGAAGAATGTGAGCAATACAGAGAAGATTTGATTCGATATTGCTCACAATTTTTTGAATATGAATATGAGTATGCAGAAGACTGCGTTCAGGATGCTTATGTTGCATTGCTTGAAAATCTAAAAAATGGCGTTGAAATCAAAAATTACAAATCTTGGTTATACGCCGTTGTCCTTAATTATAAAAACAAAACAATAAAAGATAAACTCAATCGCAATGAATTTGATTTTTCAGATAACGAAGAAAAAGACAAAGCGATTGAAAATTCCAAATCGTATAATCCTGATTACATAGATCAAATAACTACCGATAAAATGGTGGAAGAGCGAGCACTTCGCATCATTTCACAACTCAATTCAGATGAAAAAGAACTATATATATCTTACTACTGGAAATACAAAAAGTTAAAAGATATAGCCGTTGATTTGAATGTTACACACGATACAATACGAAAGCGACACGAGAAATTAAAGAAAAAACTGAATAAAAAAATAAAAGAATTTGAAGATTTTTAAAAATAAATGTTCACATTTTTTGAAAAACCGACACTATAAAGATAGGAGGTGCTGTCGTGAAGAACGAAATAAGTAAAAAGAAACTAAAAAAAATGATTGCTTCTGATTTTACTGATTTATCAGCTGAAGAAATAAAAGCACTTATACAAAAGGAGGTTGATAAAGGACCTGATGAAATAGATACCGATTATATTGATTTATGTTTTGAATTATTATCAATAAAAAATAATAGCACCAATAAAAGAAAAATTAAACTCACGAAATCTGCTAAAGTATTATTAGCTGCAGCAGTATTGATGGTTGTATTCATTTCAACAATTACCGTCTCGGCACAATTTAACTTAAATATACCTGAGAAAATAGTGCAGTTGATTAATGGTAATGCTGAAATTGACTATAATTTAGAAAATGCAGATACTACTGCGGACGGATATGCTTTGCTGGATACCGATTTAGCAAAACAGATTGCAGATTATGGAATTACTCCTGTTACACTACCTGAAGAAATGACAAAAGAGAATTGTAAGGTTATTCAAATTGAAGATGTATCTGTTGATGAAACATGGAAAATAATAAGTGTTGATTTTTACTATAATAATCAAAAGGGTTGGCTGCGTGTTGAACAGATGTCTGAAGAGCTTGAAACAGCTGGAGTAAGCACTGTAATGGATATTAAATCAGGACAAATGATAAATATTAACGGAATGGATATTATTATGTTTGAACAGGATAACAGATGTTCAATAATATACAAAGATAATCTTACAACTTATGAGATAAGCTTAGATTGTAATTTGGAAACTGCAATAAAAATAGCAGATTCCATTAAATAAAGGAAGGTAAAACTATGAAAAAATACATATCAATATTTTTAGCAATTTTAATGATTATTACTTGCTCTGCTCCTGTTACAGCTTTTGCTGCAGATAGTACGGAAGATGATGTTCGCTTCACACAAGAGGAATTGGAGTTGCTTGAACAAACAAATGCGGTTGGAATTAGCCCGTATTCAACAGGATTGATTTCAAGACATGATATAAGAATAGCAAAACAAGGTTCGACTATTTTACTAATAAGCGGATATACTTATGGCAGTAGTGAAGTCGTTAAATGTGGATTTACTAAAGTAGTTGTCCAGAGGAAGACAGCAAGTGCAACCTCTTGGTCAAATTACAAAACATATAATGATCTGTATTCAGAAAGCATAAAATATAATTTAAGTAAATCACTTACTGTGGATAAAGGCTATCAATACAGGGTAACAGCTACGCATTATGCAAAAAAGTCATTGTTATCAACTCAAAAAATTGATTCAACAACAGGCTATTTAACATTTTAAATACTAAATTTTTAATGGCGGAATTTCTCCGCCATTATTTTTTTTGAAAAAATTATAAAATAATTGTTCACATTTTTTAAAAAATTGACACTATCTATATAAGAGGATGTTTTCTTTAGTAAAGCTTTATTAAAATCTGTGATGAAAGAGGTGTTTCCAATGGTTTAATGACTTTGTGTTTCGACACAAAAACAACACATCATCAATTAAAATAAAATTAAGGAGACTTAAATTATGAAATTATCAAAGAGATTAACGGCATTATTTGCCGCTGTGTTAATGGCTATTACTGTATTTGCAAGTGCAATCCCTGCTTATGCTGCAGAATATGCTACAAAACCCATTACTCCTAAAGGCATATATTCTAATTTGACAATTACTGGATGGCGTTCAGACCCTCCTTCTCAAACTAAAATGTATGCAAAAACAACAGCTAATTACAGTACATATAGACTTGCCGTAACTATGGTAGCACGAAATGTTGATTCAAAAGGCAATCTCAAAAGTACCGGTGGAAGTCCTGATAAAAGTAAGGATTTAACAAACAAAACACCTGAAGCATATATTACAAGTGGCAGTGGTAACCATTTTACAAACATAAACATATATTATGCAGGTTTAACCGATGCTAATCTTGATCATTGTGCTATGACCGAGTATCAGAAAACATGGTAGTACATTAAGCATTTATATAATTGATATTTTATGATAATAAAGGAACAGGCAAGGATTTTCCCTTCGCCTGTTTCTAAAGGATAGTTTTATGAAAAAATTAAAAATTATTATTCCGGCTATTTTTTTGATTGTGGTAATAGGGCTTTTGTCAGCCTATTTTATATACGGCAGTACACTTATTGATATAACGAAAGAAAAATCAATCAGCAATGCTTTATCATCGGATCCAACTCGACCAATAATTATTCTTAAAACAGCAAAAAACGGCAACTATTTTGGTATATTATATTCAGACCCAGCCGATGGAGATGATTCGTGTTTTCATTTCAGATCTATAACGAAAGCAAAGCTATATAGAAATAAATATCATAATATCGGAATATCATCAACTTCTTATGTGATTCCAGTTGATGAAGGAGATATAAATGTTGATGAGCTAAATGAAATTGATGAAAACACTAAAACTGTAGAATCGTTTCTTTACACTTTTGAAGGTAATTCGCTTAAAAGTAACAAATGCAGTGTTTTTGAGTATAATTCAGATGTCATTATTGAAGAGGACACAGATGAAAAGCAGGTTATTGAAATGATGCAAAAACTTGCAGATTCATATAAAAAAATAGACGAGTTCGATTTGCCGAATGAACAGATTTATATAATTCCAATAATGTATGAATTATCTCAACCCGGTAATCAAATCAGCATTGAAATCGGTTCTGTTTCAGAAGAGGAAATGAGAAATAGAACAATGAAACGAGCAGAATCCATTATTAAAGAGTTAAAGGAATCAAAGCAATGAAAAAGATATTAAGTATATTTAGTGTATGTTTTGTTGTCGTGACTGTTCTATCATCATTGATGACAGGCTGTTCATCAAAAAATAACAACATAAATACTGAACAAAATTCTGTTACTTATGTTGAAAACGAGGATTTTCAAAATTTTATCGATTCTTCCTCAGCTTTTGCAAAAGCGGATAACGGATATTATTTTTTGAATAGTATGAAATTATACTTTTTTGATACTGCAACAAAAGAAGCGTATATTGTTTGCAATAAGCCTAACTGTGAACACAATTCGAATGATTGCACTGCTTTCTTTTCTATTTTCAGTTATTATCCTTTCCAATTATCATACTGCAACAATTCACTATATGTACTTGGATGGGAAGAGGAAGGCAGCAATATTCGCCATAATTACATATATGAAGTGTCACTTGACAATTATAAAAGAAAAAAAGCGGCATATTTATTTGACGGTACAAATACAAGCTCTGTTTCCTTTATTATACATCGGGGCTATGTTTATTATCTGAAAGGCTATGCCGCACAACCTAAAGAAACAACTGCCTATTTATACAGAACCAGGCTTGGCAATACAAGCCAAAAAGCCGAAGCGGAAATCATCTATGAATTCAGCGGAATCGGCGCAGAAATCAGTAATATCAAAGCAAGCGGCAACAATTTGATTGTATTGAATTCTTCTTACAGTGACACAGACGGAAATGGCTACAAAACTTCCTATACCTTGATTGACATCCACTCCCTGAACGCAAGAGAGCTTGTAGGCAATGAGGCATATTCTTTATTTGCAGACGGAGAAGTTGTCTATTATGGAAAAGGCGAAGATAAGATTTACCGTATGAACTTGAACACAAATAAAGAAGACTTTTTCTGTGATATAGACGGTCCATGCTATATATCGGCAGACAGTAATTATATTTATTTTGATAATATTCAATCCGTTTATATAGAAAAAACGAAAGAACAAGACAGAAAGATATTAGTGTATGATAAAAACGGTAATTATATAACGGAAATCGTGCCGAAAAATCCAAAGGACGACTGCTATTTTGGTGGCGATGATATAATGATTTTTAAAGAAACTATCGTTGGTGAAGCCATAACTGACGATAGCGACACAAATGGTGCAAAAGGTTACTATATTCTTGATAAAACACAACTTACCTCACCTAACAAACAATTCATTGATATGGAATAATTGTTAATATGGAACTTTTCAGAATATTAAAAAATAAAAAATTTATAGCAGCAGTAATTTTGTTACTGCTGCTTAATTGCGTTGCTTTTTACATAACACAACAAAAAAGCATTGAAGGGTATGGTGTAAATATTGACACTTATTCGGATACATATAGGGATAATGCAGATATTTTTACTGAAGCTGATAAAAATTTAATCATTGAAAAAAGCAATAAATTTCAGATTTTGAAAAGCTTTGCCGATACGGAAAAGGTAAAAAGTGAAAATGCCGATGAATACGAATACTATGTCGAAGAGGAAGCACAGCTGATTAAAGAATATCCCGATTTGTATCAGGAATATAAAGACAGTAAATATACCTATGAAGAACTTTCGGCTCTGACAAACTTTTATTCTCATTTTGCATATCAGCTTGAATATCAAAACGACTACCCTGCACACATTGAGTCAATTCTTAAAAATGCAGATAGTTTATCATCAAAAAAATTATTTTCAAATAAAAATTCATATTCATACAAATCTATACAAAAATCGGCTGAGGATTTTTCAAAAAACAAAAATATTGAATTATCTTTGGTTAATGATTTGCCTGTAAGTGCTGTTTTAAACTATCAAATCGGCGATTTTATTTTGATTTTAATGTGCGTGTTTATGGCAATATCATTTGTGTCTGAAAAGAATGTTAATCTTTTGGTTAACACCTGCAAGAACGGAAGGAGGATGCTGAAGCTAAAACAACTGCCTATTTTGATTGTATTTTCATTTCTTTCTTCCTTTACAATTTATATATCGGAAATAATCATATCTTTGAAGATTTATAATGCACCACTGAATTTATATGCTCCGATACAGTCATCGGATATGTTTGCGGACTGTATTTTGCATATAAACTTTTTGCAACTATTTTTGATAAATATTCTTTTTAAAGCAATTGTTGCTGTTATGATTGCGCTTGTAATATGGCTGTTAATTTCTATAAGCAGCAATATCATTATGGTCAGCGGTATTGCCGGAATAATAGCAGCGGCAGAGCTTCTGCTTTATAAAAATATTTCTGTTCAAAGCAATTTGTCATTTTTTAAAACTTTCAATATATTTTCTCTTTTTGACTGCAAAAGCATAACAGAATATAATTTAATTTCTTTTTTCTCTGCTCCTGTGAGGGCTGATATAATAGTATGGATAATTGCACTGTTAATTACTATTGTTGTATCAGTGTCAATTATATTAAGTGCAAAACGCAATTATCCTATAAAGTCACCTAAAAAGGCTTTCAGAATATTACATATCCTTTTTAACAAATTATCTGAATTTTATACAAGACTTCAAAGCCTTTTCTATGCCGAAAGGTTTGAAACATTTAAGATTATGCATATTGGAAAAGGACTTTTGGTAGTTATAGCTTTTCTGCTGATAATTGGATTTAATTTCAATACAAATCCTCTCGTTTTTTCATCAACCGAAGTCTTTCTAAATGATTATTATTATGAATACGGCGGCGAGCTTAATGAAGAAGTCTATGAAAGTATAGACAAAATGCAGGCTGAATTAGAAGCTGTTGAAAGCGAGTTTAATCTTAAGAGTGAGCAATATGCTAACGGCGAAATCTCACTTGAAGAATATGAGCTTGTCGTAGCAAAAAACGAAGCATATGATACACAGAGAAAAGCCGTTGATGAACTTACACAGCAGATTGACAGAATCGAACCGCTTTCTGATAAAGGAATAAAGCCTGTACTGATAAATGAAATTGGATATAATAACCTCTTTTTCAATCAAAGCAATCAAACAGAAATTTTGCTTTTAATATGTGTAATAGTTGTAATATTTTCTTCTGTTTTTTCTATTGAAAAAAGTTCAAATATGCTTGTTCTTAACCATTGCTCAAAAAACGGCAGGAAGCAGTTATATTTTAAAAAGATACTTACTGTTATTCCCAAAACATTTGCACTAACTTTAATATCCTATTTATCATTAATTATACAAAATAATTATCTTTATAAGCTTGATAATCTAAATGCAGATATACACAATCTGCAATGCCTTCAGGATATTGATTTAAGCATTTCAATATTAGAATACATTATTTTCAATTTCATTTTTGAATTTATATTTATAACTATTATCAGTTTGATAATTACTTCATTTTCTGTATTTATGTCACAGCTTGCAGTAATAATTGTATCGGCTTGTCTTTTTATATTGCCAAGTGCACTTTATATGATAAATATTTATTCGGCAAAGGAAATATCAGCATCATTTCTGTTTAATTTTAACTCGTTAATTTTGGATAAAGGTTTAAGCATAAATAGCTTTATTATACATTTTGCATTAATAACCATTTGTATTATATTGCTTTATTTATGTAAACGAAAATGGTGTTTAACAAAGGATAGATAGAATATGAAAATCGAAATAAAAAATCTTACAAAGACATACGGCAACAATAAGGCTGTGAATGACCTCAGTATTACTCTTAATGAAGGGATTTACGGAATACTCGGTCCTAATGGGTCAGGCAAAACTACTTTGATAAATCTTCTCACAGATAATGTAAAAAGAACTGACGGCGAAATACTGATTAACAACAAGGACATATTATCATTAGGTACAAAGTATAGAGATTTAATCGGATATATGCCACAGCAACAGGCATTGTATAACGATTTCAGTGCCTTTATGTACCTGAAATATATGTGTTCTATTAAGGGAATTAAACACAATAATGAACTCATTAACAATATGCTGAAAAAGGTTAATCTCTATGATGTAAGAAATTCAAAAGCGGTCACCTTTTCAGGTGGAATGAAACAGCGATTACTGTTCGCACAGGCATTGCTGAATGATCCTAAAATACTGATTCTTGATGAGCCTACGGCAGGGCTTGATCCAAAGGAAAGAATTAACTTTCGAAATATGCTTGCCGAATTATCAAAAGATAAAATTATCCTTTTGGCTACTCATATTGTGTCTGATATTGAATGTATTGCTGACGAGGTTATATTGCTAAAAAAAGGTAATCTTATAAAACAGGATACTCCGGAAAAATTAATGAAAAGTATTTCCAATAAGGTATTTGAAATAAGGGGCTCAAAAGAAGAACTTCTATCTTTACAGCATAGTGTCGGACTTGGAAATATCATTCACGACCAAAACGGTATTTCTTTAAGAATTGTAACTGATAACCCCAAAGAAAACTATATTCCGGTTACTAATAACATTTCTCTTGAGGATGTATATTTGTATTATTTTGAATATTTGAAATAATAATTCGTTGAGTAAAAAGTAATTGCCGTTGGTTAAACCCAACGGCGACTTTTACTATATGTTAAATCTATTAAAAATCTATTAGTTGTATATTTTAATCCACTTGGATAATATTCAAGGCTTGTTCTTTTGTGATATTTCCCTGAATATAATTGTTTCTTGCTTCGGTTGCCTTATCAAGCCAAGCATAATAATCAGAATAGTTGAGTGATTTTTCTGTGTTTGAATTAAAATCCGTTGTTCGCTCAAGACGTTTGTACATTTTGTTTTTCTCTTTATCAAATACACATATAACTTCATCCTTTATTGATTCAAGCTTATGCTTAATTGCAGGTGCCGCTTCCTTGCAGGTCTTTCCTGTTTTCAAAACTCTGTCGCAGTACAGGGTTTTCTTTTTTGTCTTGGGAATGAAAAATCTGTTGCAGGCTTGACATCTGCTGACTATAGGATTTAATTCAATGAACTTATGAATTAAAAGAATATAGTATTCATTAACGCTTTGAACTCGGTATCCTATTTGTACTCCGTTATTTGTTCTGTAAAAGCTTTGATTTACTTCGCAAAATCTTGTGTGTATGCATTTGTTTTCAAAATCTATATTTTCACCCTTGCTCATTTGGGTGAGTATGTAATCAAGCTCCAATGATATGAAAAGTATATGATTAAGATTTTGGATAACACAATCAATCTGAGTGGGTAAATCTTCCGAAGCATAAAAGAATAATGTTCCCTCTACTAAAGATTTAGTCAGGTATGCAAGTACAAAATCATTTTCTTCTATTGCGTTACAAGCATCATCAACCAGCCTAAGAAATCTTTCTGCTTTAGCATAATCCTCTTTACTTTCGCCTTTAATATCCTTCGACATTTGTTCAAGAGTCTGAAGTAATATTATATATCCATCGTGTCTCATTTCCGATAAAACTATAATTACTTCCTTTAAATTTGTCGGAGGCAATTCATATTCTTTTTCATCATCAACGATAACTCTTTCCAAATCACCGTTATCGTGAATTATCATATGCAGACCTTGAAGCTTCATTGGTAAATCATTAATTAACATATCTTTATTCCTTGTCCAAAAGTAAAGTTGCTCAAAATTTTATAAGATTACTTTAGCATAGTGTAATTATCTTTTATCAGTTACAATCATAACAGATAAAATGTTTTATTTCAATCTCAAATGAAAGGAGCGACTGATAATGAACGGGAATTATTTTTTACTGCCGAACAGTATTTTTGATGAAGGGTTTACGCCTATGGAATTTGTAGTTTACAGTTTTCTTGTGAGCAGGAAGGATAAGCGTAATCAAAGTTACTATTCCATTGTGCATATATCGGAAAACTGTGGCATCAGTGAAACATCATGCAGAAAAGTTTTGAAGGATTTGTCTGATAAAGGATATGTTGATATTTCAAATCGATATATGAATAACGCACAGTTAAGTAATCTATATACGGTCAACAAAATTTAGACCACCCCCGGTGCGTGAGGTGATGACAAACAATATTAAACCTCGTCTGCACTAGTCAAACAAAAAAATGAGCAAGAAAACTCAAATAAGCAAACTAATCAAATGACACATAAAACTCGATTTGTGGGCATTTGTCGAGGTCACAGGAACAAATGAAACAAAGAATAGTTTTTACTGTTTTATCCAAAGCAACGAATAAATCGGGGCCCCCGAAAAGCATTAGCTTTTTGGGGAAAGGAGGAGCAGTGGAATGAGTGATTTTTCGAGTCTTTGCTCGGAAATGAGCGATATGTAACTTGTGACGACGCGATGCTTTGGTATTTGCGAGTTTCGGCTTTGTATTACGCAAAGCGAAAACAAAGCCATTGGGCTAAGCCCAAACCCCTATTTTTTCAAAACAAAGGAGGAAGTTAATGAATGACAACCGTACTGAAATATTAAATTTCAGAGTAACCAAAGAAGAAAAAAGAATGATTGAGGATAAGGCATATATCAAATACGATACTCTTGCTCCTTATCTTCGTGACTGTGCATTAGGTAAAGAAATACTTGTCATTCCCGGATTATCAGGAATACAAGATGAACTTAATGCAATAGGCAACAACTTAAATCAATTAACCCGTGCAGTCAACAGCGGAATGTGTTCTGCCGTTGACTTAACAGAAATGCGAAAGGAGGTGGCAGGTGTATGGCAATTATTAAACTCAGCTCTGCAAAAATATCTCCTCGTGTAGGCATTGATTATGTTTGCAATAAAGAGAAAACTTTAGGAAAGTTAATAAGCGGTAAGGATTGCATGCCCGAAAGCTGTTACGATGAATTCCAAATGGTCAAGCAAAATTTTAATAAACTTGATGGCAGAACATATTACCATTTGATTCAATCCTTTGCACAGGATGATGACATCACACCTGAAAAGTGTCACGAGATAGGTATGCAAATGGCTGAGCATTGCTTTCCTGGGTTTCAAGTTTTAGTAGCAACGCATATTGATAAAAAGCATATGCACAATCATTTCATAATTAACTCTGTTAGCTACAAGGACGGCAAGAAGATGGATGTATCCCCACAGGACTTAATTGACATAAAGAATTATTCAAATCAATTATGTAGAGAAAACGGTTTCGTAACTACCGAAGCAAAGACAAGAAGAAATCAAAATCCTAAATGGAAACAGAATATCAGATACTGGGCACTGCGTATGATGCAAGAATCCTATGATATGGAAGAATTCATTTGGAATATGCGTATGCACGGAATAGATATTAAATACGATCCCAAATACAAATATATGACCTACACAGACAGTGAAGGTCATAGGTGCAGAGACGCAAAACTATTTGATGAGAGATTACTGAAGAAAAATCTCGAAATGTATTTTGATTTGGGAGGCTGCAGTTCAGTTCTTGCAGAGGACATACAAAATTATGAAACACCGAAGACAGGTAACTGTACTGACGGATTGATATCATCTATTTTTGAAATGCTTTCAAATTTACCATCGATTGAACCTGATGAAGATTACTATGACAGCGGACTTGATGATATTGAGCTTGACAAAATCATTGAGAAGATGCGTGCACACGGATTAAAAATTACAAAAGCACAGCTTATTCATTGCAGAAATGAATACAGCAATCAAGAGCAGGAACAAGGCTTTGAAATGTTAATGTAGGAGGTCAATATGAAGAAAACAACTAATGAATTAAAATCAATGGCAAGTGAAATCTCAGGACAGTATGGATATTTTTTGAATGTAACCGAAGTCGGAAAAGTGTTTGGCATCAGCAGAGAATCTGCACGAAAGCTCGTTGCTGATATACCTACCGCTGAACTAACAGGCAGTAAGAAATATTATCTTTATGATATTCTAAAAAAGGTTTACAAATAGGCTGGATATTCAAATGCAAATAGTGTATTGTGTGTCACAAAGGAGATGATTTTATGTATGAAGAAAAGCGACCTGACGGTTCGATACTATACAGAATGACTCGTCAGGTTACAGACATTAACGGAAACAAAATCCGTTTGACCGCCCGAGGTAAAAGCGAAAGGCAAGTCAAGAAAAATATGGAACAGAAATTGTTGGAGTGGCAAAAGGAACAGGATGAGCTTAAGAACAAAACTATGTTCCCCGAAATTAACTTTAAAGCATTTGCAGACAACTGGTATGAGTTAAACATCAAAAATGCAAATATCAGTCAAACTACTAAGAATGACTACAAATATTATCTTTACAGCAATATCATTCCGTACTTTGAAAAGTTCAAGCTATGTGATATTACCGAAGACGACTGCCAAAGATTTTTAAATCAATATGTTGGTTACAGCAAGGCTAATGTATCAAAAATCAGAATGACACTTCGCAGAGTGCTACGCAAGGCACAAAAGCAAAAATTAATAGGTGAGAATCCTGCGACCGACATTGTACTGCCACAGGTAACAGAAGGTCAACGCAGACCAATAACAGACGAAGAAAGGTCGCTGATAATTGAAACAGCTAAAACTCATTACGCAGGTGCGATGGTACTAACAATGTTGTGTTGTGGACTGCGACCTGCAGAAATCAGGCGAATGGAATGGGATTGGGTTGATTTTGACAATGCGATACTGACTGTCGGTAAATCAAAGACTAAAGCCGGAACGGGCAGAAAAATTCCAATGCCTCCGCAATTAGTAAAAGCCTTGCAAGAACACAAGGCTAAAAACTTAAACGAACAGTATGTATTTGTCAGATGTAAAAATCCTAATTTGCCTATGGATGAAAACGCTTTCTATCACGCATGGCATAATTTCAAAAGAGAAATGGATATTGCTAACGGTGCAAGGGTATATCGCAATCAAATTAAAGAAAGTACACTTGCACCGGACCTTGAGCCGTACCTGCTACGGCACACATTCTGCACAGACTGTCAGGCAGCCGGAGTACCTATAAATGTGGCTAAAGAATTAATGGGACATTCAGATATATCTGTTACTGCAAAAATATATACTCATATGGTGGACGAAGTGTTTGAACAAAACCGTCAACGCCTTGCAGAATTCACTGAAAACAAGTTTAACACAGCATAAAATTCTATATCTACTACAAAACTTATATACTAACAATATATAAAGGCAACTAATAGAAATTATTGGTTGCCTTTATTTTAACGAGCAAAACAGAGTAACACATGAATTTGAAATCGGCAATGTCTGTCAAGTGTCTGCATTTTTATTGGCAGAGTTTGGCTGTTTTGTGCAGTTGGGATGGCAATTTAGTGGCACATTAGTGTCACACAAGTGGCTCATTTTAGAGAAAAACGAAATAAAAAAGCACCTTAAAAGGTGCAAAAATCTGCCAAAAGGCGAAAAATAATGGACAGTTCATCTTGAACTGTCCAACTTTGGCAGAGGTATAAGGATTCGAACCTTAAATGACGGAGTCAGAGTCCGGAGTGTTACCGTTACACTATACCTCTATATCTCTTGTGCCGTATGATAATATCACAAAAAAGCTGTTATGTCAAGGATAAATCTTTATTTTTTTCAGT
>JBJEGN010000053.1:0-13380 GCA_051875105.1 Candidatus Gastranaerophilaceae bacterium | reverse complement strand
ATGAATATAAATGCATTTTGTCGTAGCTTGCTATAAGTTTTCCGTTTCTATCAAGAAATGGACAGGTATTTTTGATTTTTCCGTCTTTATCCCTTCTTACAAAAGAACCGCCGATTACATTTGCTTTGTATTCTTTTGCTATTTTTGATAAAAATGCTAATGTTTCAGAATTTTCAAAAGTTTCTGCAACTTTTTCGTAAATTTCGCAATACCAACCGGTTGCAAAAAGTTCGGGCAAAATGATTAAATCAACTTGCTCTTTGTTTCTCTTGAGCATTCGTGTTATTTTGTCAAAATTTGTTTGTTTATTGCCCAAGATCGATTGCATTTGGGCTATTAAAATCTTTACCATTTTTTCTCCGATGTTTTTTCTTAATTTTATTATCTTTTGCCGATTTTGTCAGCAAAATAACAAAACTTAATTTACAAAGTTATTTATAAATAATCTTTAAAGTGTTTCTTGTTAACTTTATAACCACAACCATCGGGCATTTCAGCGTATTTTGCAAGCCGTTTTTGCGGATATTTTCTGCATACTGACGGTCGGTGTTTATAATCTCCGCAAAGTTTGTCTTTTGTTAAGTATTTGCAGCCAAAAATGTAATTACCGTTTTCATCTTTTCCTTTTATATAAAATCTTTTGTATGAAGGAAAAAATTTTTGCATTAATTTGAATTCTTCTTCCGTATACATATATGCAGCATAAATGTTCTCACAGCATTTTCCGCATTTGTTGCAATTGCCGGTTATTTCGTAGCTTTGTCTTTCAGGTACAAAGTAGGACAAAAATTCCCAATAACATGATTTTAAAAAGTCTGTAATCATTTTGCTTTAATTTCTTTATTTGCTAAAATTTTAATATAATAAAAATGAAATTTCAAAAATAATAAGGATTTAAAATGCCTAAGAAAAAAAAGAAAAAAAATAACAAAGAAAATAGTTTTATATCTTTTGTCAAGGGATTGTTGACGGCCGGAGTGGCAGTGTTAGTAGCAGTTCTCGTTATGATAAAAATGTTTTTGGCAACACAACCGCCTATTAATAATCTTGAAAATTATAAACCAAATCAAGTTACTCAAATTTATTCCGCAGATGGGGAATTGATTAAAACCTTTACTGCGTACAACTTTCAACAAGTTCATATTAAAGATGTGCCTCAAAATCTTATAAATGCTTTGGTTGCAACGGAAGATAAGAATTTCTATTCTCATTCAGGTTATGACCTTTTGGGGATTGTTCGTTCGACTTTTGCTAACCTTCAGGCAAGAAGAACAGTTCAAGGTGCAAGTACTATAACTCAACAACTTTCAAGAATCTTATTTCTCTCAAATGAAAGAAGTTTTAACAGAAAAATTAAAGAAATTATAATTGCTTCAAGAATTGAAAAATCTTTAACCAAAGATCAAATTCTCGAAATGTACTTAAATAACGTATATTTAGGCTCAGGCGCTTATGGTGCTGCAGGTGCGGCTGCAACCTATTTTAACAAACCGCTTAAAAAACTTTCTCTTGCAGAATGTGCTTTAATTGCCGGTTTGCCACAAGCTCCTTCTGTTTATTCTCCGTATAATAGCGAAAAACTTGCCTTGAAAAGACGTTCTCAAGTTCTTGATAGAATGTATAAAATGAAATATATTTCTAAAGACGAATATAAAAAAGCTTTAGATGAACCGTTATCTTTAAACAGGGCTGCCGGGGCAAAAACTCTTAACAGAGCTCCCTATTTTATTGATTATGTTTTACGTGAACTCGAAGAAGCAGGTTTTGATGAACAAGATATTTCTCAGGGCGGTTATAAAATTACTACAACTTTGAATTATAAAGACCAACAAGCCGCTGAAAATGCTGTTAACAAAAATCTTGCATCATGGGGATTGACCGGCAATAAAAATCAGGCTGCTGTTTTCGCTTTCTCACCAATAGACGGAAGAATTCTTGTCTATGTCGGTGGAAAAGATTACTATAAAAGTCAATATGACCGAGTTACTCAGGCTGTTAGACCTCCGGGATCTTCTTTTAAACCCTTTGTCTATGCAACTGCTGTTTACAAAGGCTGGAGTCCTAATGATATGATTGATGATACGCCCTTTTCAATCGGTTCATGGTCGCCTCGTAATTACGGCAACAAATATAGAGGCAAAATTCCGCTTTACAAAGCACTTGCTCTCTCGTCAAACGTTGCTGCCGTCAGACTTATTGATGAAACCGGTATAAAGCCTGTAATTGTTATGGCAAGAGAATTGGGTATTACTACTCCGCTTGCAAATGATTCAACTATTGCTCTCGGTTCAAACGGTGTTAAATTGTTCGATATGACGGTTGCTTACGGCGTTTTTGCAAATGGTGGCTTCAAGGTTAAACCTTATGCCGTTTCTAAAGTTGAAACCGCAAGAGGTAAAATTGTTTATTCTGTTGAAAAAGTTCAAAAAACTAAAGTTCTTCACTTTGAAACAGCGGGCATGGTTAATGCTATGCTTGAACAAGTTATATCTGCAGGTACCGGTGCTGCTGCAAGAATAGGTGTTGTTCAGGCCGGAAAAACCGGTACAACTGATGATTATAAAGATGCTTGGTTTATCGGTTATACTCCTGCAATTTCTGCCGGCGTTTGGGTTGGAAATGATGATAACAGTAAACTTCCGGGCATGACAGGCGGTACTTTGCCTGCTATGATTTGGAGAGATTTTATGAAAGTTGCTGTTGAACCTTATAAAGATGCTAAATTCGACTATACTCCGATTGAGTTGAAAGCGAATGTTCCTGTGCCTCAATCTGAAATTACAGAACGACAAGGTGATGAAAAGGAAGAACAACAATCTCCTCAACCTCAAAGTGATGAATTTCAAAATAATGAAGAACCAACTTCTCTTCCTGTACAAAAACCCGTAAATTATGAAACGACAACGGAACCTGTCAGATTGACTCCTGCTGAACCAAGTAAGTCTTTTTCTGAAAATTTACAAAGCCAAAAACAAAAAGTTGGTATCCAAAATCAAGGAAGATTTTTATAATTTTATTTGATTAAAACCAAAGGGCTGAAATGTTTGAAAAAAGATGTTTTAGCTCTTTTTGTAAACAGTTGGTTTACGCTTCCCAGTCTGTTTTTATTTTCTGTCAATAACTTGTTGACACCGGGACTGAAACAAATAAAAACAGGGCTTTTGCCCTGCTGTATAAAAACTCTCAATTCTCGATTTTATTATCTAAATCATTGTTCCTAAAGAAGGTGCGATTTGTATGAATTGTCTTATTAAATCAGCATCCCATTGAATACCTGCACCCATCTTTAATATTTCACAAGCTTTTTCAACGCTCATTCCTTTTCTGTAAGGTCTATCGCTTATTAAAGCATGGTATGTATCTGCAACTGCTACAATTCTTGCAGCAAGCGGGATTTCCTCTCCCTTTAATCCTTCCGGATAACCTTTTCCGTTCCATTGTTCGTGGTGATATTTTACTATCGGGATGAGGTCGTGCAACATCGGATTGGGTCTTAAAACTTTTTCCGCACCGATTGTTGGGTGTTGTTTCATTATTTTCCATTCTTCGTCATTTAAGCCTGTTGTCTTTTTAAGGACATTTTCCGGAATGCCTATTTTTCCGACATCGTGCAATAAACCGCCAAGCATAATTCTATTGATTTCTTTTTCCGGAAGATTTATAGCTCTTGCTAATGCTACTGCGTATCTGGAAACAGATGTCGAGTGGCCTTTTGTATATGTGTCTTTTGCATCAATTGCACTTGCAAGTGATGTTACAACTTCAAGTAAATGATTTTGTGAATTAATTTCTTCGTTTTGGAATTTATTTACAAGTTCATCTTCAAAATTAATTCCTAATGAAGCATGTCTTTTGGTTAAGACAGATGCAAAAGAATTTAACGCTGTATCGTCCCAAAAATCATAATCTTGTGAACTTACTATTGTTGACATACCATTTTTGCAACCTTTGCTTTTTGATATGTACATCGCTTGTTCTGCAAGAATTAAAAGTTTTTCTTGATCAACAGATGCTTCCGGATAAGATGCTATACCTACAGAAACTCTTATTGGCCCTACATTATCTATCATGCAGCAAGAAATTGTATATGAAATGTACTCTGCAAGGTATTTTGCTTCTTCTGTTCCCATATTCGGAAGAACAACTGCAATTTCATCTCCGCCGTATCTGCCTGCTGTATCTTGTTTTTTTATGTTTGCTGCAATCTTGTCTGCTACTGTTTTTATAATTTCGTCACCTTTTGCATGACCAAACTCTTTATTTATCTTGGAAATGTTGTTCACATCAAAAAGTACAACCGATACCGGTGAATTTTTATCTGCCGTTTTTAATTCTTTTGCCAAAACTTCTTGGAAATGTCTATGTGTGCATAAACCTGTTAAATTGTCTAAATACAGATTTTGTGATGCGATATCTTTTAAATCAAAATTGTTTATGAATAATCCTAAATAGTTTGCTACAAGAGAATAAATTTCTGTTCTTCCCTCTATTTGATTATCTCCGATTATCAAAACACCAATCGTTTCACCTAAAGAACATAACGGAATAATTGCCGTTTGTACCGATGTTAAATATGGGATTTTTAAGAAAGAATTGTCATTTTGAATAGAAATAGTGTTTGCATTTATCGTTTTTACTATTTCGTTTGTTTCTTCATTTAAAAATACTCTTGATGTAAATATGCTTTCAATTCTGTCCGCAAGCTTTATGTTCAAACAGTGTGATTGTTTGTTTATTATTCCTATTGCGGTGAAAGTTGTATTTAACTTGTTTGTAAACAACTTGTGACATGCTAAAAATAAGTTATGAACAGTGCTGTTCTTTGCAGTAATTTCACTTAAATTTTTTATAAATTCAGGATAATTTATTGCTTGTAAAGGCTTTTCAGTGTATGAAGAATTCGATTTAATGCCGCTTTTATTGCTTAAAGCATTGATTTTTGCTATCAAATTTGTTTTTCTGATAGGATTAGATATTTTTGGCATGCCGCTTAAATCGTTTGTTATTCCTGTGTTTATCTCTGTTTTTTGCACTGTTTTTGACTTTCTTGCGTTTACTTAATTTTTAAGTTCTGAACATGAAAAAAATTGCTACTTTCCGAGATGTTTGTTACAAATTTTTCTTGATTTTTTTTCTTTGAACTTGCTGCAATTGTTGGTTTACGGTCAAAACATCTGAAAACACTAAAGGTTTTCTATGATGATTTTTGCAGCTTCTTCTGCGGAATTTTTATCTGTTAAATATTTCTTAACATTTGATAATTCATCTTTCATTTTTTTGTATGATTCATTGTTCGTTAAAAGTTCCGTTATATGATTTGCTATTATTTCCGGTTTTGCTTTGTGCTGAACAAGTTCGGGAACTATATCTCTATCGGTTATTATGTTTGGTAAAGAAACTCTTTTTATACATCGTACCAAGAGATATATCAGATAAAAAAGTTCCGGACCTTTGTAACTTATTATCATTGGTGTATCATATAAGGCTGCTTCCAGTGCAACTGTGCCTGAAGCTAAAATCAAGGCATCTGAGAGAGCTAATAAATTGTAATTTTCATTTTTTATAATTTTTATAGAGCTGGTGTCAACCAATCCCTGCGGCAATTGATTATCCTTTATTGATGGGGCTTGACAGATTACAAATTGTGTATCGGGAACTGCTTTTTGAATAAGTTTGGCAGATTTTAAAAATATTTTTAAAAGATTTTTTATTTCAAAAATTCTCGAACCAGGAAATATAGATACTAATTTCTTGTTTGTATCGAGATTATATTTTGCAAAAAATTCGTTTTTATCTGCAGGTGTCGGCAACTGGTTGACAAGCGGGTGTCCCGCAAATTCCGCATCAATTCCGTATTCTTCGTACATCGATTTTTCAAACGGAAATATTGTTATAACTTTATCTATATATTTTTTTACTGTGTTTATTCTCCATTTTCTTGATGCCCAAATCTGTGGCGGTATATAATAAAAAACCTTTAGTCCCGCTTTTTTTAATACCTTTGCTATGTTTAAATTAAATCCGCCATAGTCAATAAGAAGAACCAAATCCGGTTTATACTCTTTTATAAGATAATCTGAAACTTTTTTCCCTAACATAATGTGGTTTAAAATGATTTTTAGACTTAAACCCATAGCGGACATTTTTTCATGATTACAAAATAGCTTTACACCTGCGGCTTCTAAGTTTGAACCACCGACGGCTTCGATTGACACATCAGGATTTTCTGCAAATATCTTCTTTGCTATCCCTGCTGCATGTTTATCTCCTGAATATTCACCTGTGATTATGAAAAGTTTTTTCATTATATTGCCATTATGACTATGCCATGTGAATCTGCATATTCTATTGTTTTTTGTGCATCAACTAAGATTGTTTTTCCTGCTTCTACAGCAATCATTGAAGCTCTGTTTCTTCTCATCTTTTTTAATGTTGCAAGTCCAAATGCCGGAACATCAAAACGTGTATCTTGCTTGGGTTTTGATGTCTTAACAACTACGGCTCCTTTTTTAGCAATTCTACAACCTCTTTCAATACATTTATCTGTACCTTCAATCGCTTCTACAGCCATAACCATTTTATCTTTTATTACAACGGTTTGACCTATATCTATTTCGCCCATCGCTTTAGCTACCCAGAATCCGTATTTAGCATCTTCTTCTTGTTCCAAAGTTGGTTTGATTTTCCCCAAAACTCCGGTTGGTGCCATTAAGTTCTTTATAAAAATTGTTTGGTCAAGAACTGTTATTCCGATTTTCTCAAGTTCTGATACGGCTAAAAGCATTACTGCATCATCGTTTAATCTCTTTGCCTGCTTTAATAACTCTATTGCTTTTGCATCAAATTTCGGACGTTTTAAAACCAATCCTTTATGAACTTTTCCGATAAATGCAAGTTGGTGAATTCCTTCTTTTTGCAAGGTTTCTGAAATTTTTTGTATTTGTCCGGGGGCAAAGTCATATACCTTTTCGCAATTTTCTTTCAACTGTTTTCTGTTATCTGACGATAATGAAATTGCTATAACATCTATTCCGTTTTTCTTTGCATTTTGCGACCAAATTACGGGTAATTGTCCGTTTCCTGCTATCAATCCGAGTTTACTGTCTAATGTAATTGTCACTTTTTATCCTTTTTCATGTTTCCGTTTTTAATATATCACGAACATGGCTTAGTTTTCAGAATTTTTATTTCCGTAAATTATTACGTGTCGGTTATCTCCATCACCTATACTTGAGCTGGTTAAATTATGTTGATCTATGAGTTCGTGTTGTAATTTTCGAATTTGTTGATTTTGAGGTTTAAGCTCAATATCTTTTCCTGTTTCATTAATTTTTTTTATTGCTTCTTGTGCTTCATCAAGTGCTTTTTCTGCTTCATCACAATATCCCTCAACTGCGATTTCGGAGTCGGTTATATGTAATGCTTCCTTTACTACTTTTTGAATTTGTGACATTGAATTTGAACGAATGTAGTAAATAGGAAGTCTGTAATCGTTGGCTGTGCTTAAAATTTTGTTTCCGCCTTTTGAATACGCTTTATGTGCAATAACAACGTCTGCATCTTCTATTTTTCTTGTTATTTCTGCTTTTAAATCTAACCTTTCAATAACTTTTTCAATAACTGTACGGCTAACAGCGTAAATATATATTTTCTTGAATGGTTTAACTTGATTTACGTATTCTTGTCTTGAAAAACTGAATTTAAGGCTTTGTCCGGACATATCTTTTATCTTGTCATCAAGTTTGTTAACTTCTTCTACAATATTTTTTGTCTGTTCTTTATATCCTTCATCAACTCGTCTTATTTCCGGTCTTATCGGCCAGCCTCTTAAAATGTAGTCAACTGCTTCGGCTGTGTTTTTATATACGGCAAGTGTATTTCTGTCGACTATTTCCATTACAATATCAAATGTTGGTTGTTTTTCTCTTTCAAGAACGGTTTTTTGTGAACCTCTTCTTTTTGCTTCGTCATCACCTAATGTTACAGAACTTACTCCGCCAACCAAATCTGATAAGACTGGGTTTTTTATCAAACTTTCGAGATTGTTGCCATGTGCCGTTGCAATCAACATAACACCTCGTTCTGCAATTGTTCTTGCGGCTTGTGCTTCTGCTTCTGTTCCTATTTCATCAACTACAATGACCTCAGGTGTATGGTTTTCTACTGCCTCAATCATTATGTCTTTTTGCATTTCGGGCTGCGGAACCTGCATTCGTCTTGCTTTTCCGATTGCGGGGTGCGGTGTATCTCCATCACCTGCAATTTCATTTGATGTATCAATAATTACAACTCTTTTGCCAAGTTCGTCCGATACAAGTCTTGAAATTTCTCTTAATTTTGTGGTTTTTCCAACTCCGGGGCGACCAAGAAATAAAATACTTTTATTTTGCATTACAAAATCTTTTATACATTCGATTGTTCCCGTTACAACTCTGCCGATTCGGCATGTAAGCCCAACAACCTTGCCCTGACGATTCCTGATGGCACTTATTCTGTGTAAAGTTCCTGGTATTCCTGAACGGTTATCATGTGTAAATGGTTGTATGCACGATGTTGTGTGTTCAATATCTTCATCTGTTACCAATCTTCCTTCGAAATACTCTGTTTTGCCGTCTGCGTGTCTGACTTCGGGGTTTCTTCCCAAATCTAAAACTATTTCTATAATGTCATCAACGTAACTTTTTGATAAAAAATCTACTATGTCTTTTGGTAATATTTCTGTTAATTTATTAAAATCATTATGAAATCTTAGTGTATCCATGAAAACCTTTCGCAACAGATGTATTTTTTTTTATTATATCATTATTTTTATTTTTAATAGTATTGTTAATAAAAAATCAACTTCTCGGATTATTCTTTATCATTTGTGTCATTATTTCGAATGCTGCTTGTAGTTGATCATCTTTGTTTCTTATCAGGTTATTAATTGAATTTTCAATATAAAAATCGGGTTCAAGTTTGTTTCCGTTTTGACTGTTTTCAGAAAATGAATATTTTGCTGTTGTTATATTTAGACAAGTTCCGTTTGGCATTGGTATCATTTGTTGAATAGAATTTTTTCCATAAGATTCTTCTCCGACAAGATATGCTTTGTTGTTGAGTTTTAAAGCTCCGGCAAGTATTTCTGAAGAACTTGCTGTTTTTTTGTTGATTAATATTATTAAGGGTTTTTCTTTTCCGATTTTGCCTTTTTGTGCATTAAAAGTGTATTTTTCATTGTTTCTATATTGTATTGTTAATATTTCTCCTGTATCTAAAAAGTCATCAGCAAGGTTTAATGCATTTGTAAATAATCCGCCTGTATCTCCTCTTAAATCGATAATACAGCCTTTCGCCTTTGAATAGTGTTGCATTATTTTTTCTATGTTGTGAACAGTTGAAGCACTCATCAAAGAGTATATCGAAATATACAAAATATCATTTTTTAGTAATTTTGTTTTAATTTGTAATACATTTAAAATACCTCTTGGAACGTTTATTTTCAGCGGTTTTCCATTTCTGATAATGTATAATACTACTCTTTTTTTTGTCCCTCGAATATGGTTTATCGCATAGTTTACATCTGTTCCTAATAAGGCTTGTTTGTTGACGTATAAAATTAAATCACCCTTTTTTAAAAAATTGTATTCTGATGGTACATAAATTACTCTTGCATACTTTACAATACCGCCAATTGTTTCTAATTCTGCGTATATGTTTTTTTCTTTGAAAATTTCCAATCTTTCTTTTTGTGGTTTTGTTTCTGTTAAAATTTGTTCTGTTGAAAAATCTTTCTTTTTCTGCTCATTTGTTTGTGTTGACGGTAATTTGTTCTTTGTTGCTTCTTTATACATATTACTCAAATTTGAAGAAATATTTGTTTCCAAAATGTAAAATTTTTCTTTATTAAAAAATTCGGAGTAACTATCATTAAGGCTTGCTAACATAGTGTTTATAGCAAGAATTGCATCTTCGTCCGTTTTGATTTTATCCTTATATCGGTACTTCCATTTGTACCAATTTTGATGATTCATTGAAGGGTCAATATAAGAGTTCTTTACGGTTCTCCAGGCAGATATATATAGTCTTTCCGGAGCTATTTTTTGACGTGTCAACCAGTTCCTGACAAATATGGCGTATCGACCTGATGATAGGCTTGTCGGTATAAAAAGGATTATATAAATGGCAATTATCGCCAAGAAAACATATAATATCGATAAAAGTTTATTTAGAGTTTGTTTTTTCATATCTTTATTAGTTTGAATTATACTATAAAGTTGTTTATTTTTCTTTTGTTGATATAAAAGTTAATATTTTAGGTTGATTTTGTTAAAAAATTTTTATTAAATGTTTTAATATAAGAAAAAAAGTGTATAATTGAGTTATGGAAAAAGATACGAAAGTTATAGATATTACATCTGCAATTAAACCGTCAAAATTAGTTGACAGTGACTTTGTTTCGCAGGCTAAATATCATTCAAACCCTATATTTAAAAAATATATGGTAATAAATGTAAGAAATGCTTTCGGCAGATTTAAGGTGTCAGATTTATTTGAATAATGGTTTTGAAGCAACTTCGGGTTATTAATACATTTACGAGGGTACAGCGAACTTCTTTGCTTTCCCATTTGAAAATTTTAACAAAGAAAAATCCTAATGATACTGAACAAGAAATCGTTGTGAAATTCCTTGAAGAACAAGAATATTTGTTTTCAATCAATCAGCCCATGTTTGAATGGCTTTTGCCCTATATTGAACAAACGGAATTTATTCGTGATGTTAGAGTAATAATTAAGGATAATCTTAAGTATATTTCTTATTACGAAAAACAAAAACCTTATAGGGAAAAACAGAAGGCCTTTGTTAAAATGGTGCGTGAAAAAATTAAAGAAGATAAAATGTCACGAATGAAGCCTACTAAAAAGCAGCTTTCATACTATAAAGCTCTTTGCCGTAAGCATGACATTGAAGAAGTCGATTTGACAGGTAAATCAAGACTTGATTTGAAAAACTTGATTGCTGAAATAGCTGATGAATAAAGGTTTTAAACGTGAATTACAGAAAAAAGTTCTACCATATATACAAAAATTCTGATCTTGATTTGTATGAAATAAATTCTGAAGTTGATTTTGTTATTGATGTTTTATTTGATTTAAAGGGTTCTGATTTTTTACTCGGTAAAGAATTAAACGAAGAACAATGCCTGAAAGCTACGGAAATATTGGACAAACATGTTTTGTCAGGCATTCCTTTACAGTATTTGGTTGGACAGGCTTTTTTCTGTGGAAATAAATATTTTGTTGATGAAAACACCCTGATTCCAAGGCCTGAAACAGAATTTCTTGTTGATGCCTGCAAGAAGTTGTTTACATCTGTTGATAAAATTAAAATCCTTGATATGGGAACAGGCACAGGTTGTATTGCGATAGAACTTGCAAAATATTTTAAAAATGCTGAAATTACTGCCATTGATGTGTGTCAACCAGCACTTGACACTGCATTGAAAAATGCAAAAATTCACAATGTAGAAATTAATTTTGTACTTTCTGATATTTTTTCAAATGTTGAAGATAAATTTGATTTAATTGTTTCGAATCCTCCATATATTTCAAAGGCTGATGTTGTAGAAGTTGCAAAAGATGTTTATGAATACGAGCCACATAGAGCTTTGTTTGCAGAAGATGACGGATATTATTTTTACTGTCAAATAGTTGAAAATGCTTATAAATACTTGCTTCCAAACGGAAAAGTTGCTTTTGAGCTTGGAAAAGGACAACATTTAAAAGTTGCTGAATTTTTCAAGGATGCAAATTTCTCCGAAATCCGCACGATTAAAGACTGTGATGATGTAGACAGAATAATTTTTGCAACATTGATATAGAATTATTGACTTCTTAATTTTAAATGTTAATATATTTTTTGTAACTTTGTACGAAAGGAAGAAACATTATGGCTAAATTTGTATGTACAGTATGCGGATATGTTCACGAAGGCGATTCAGCTCCTGAAAAATGCCCTATTTGTGGTGTACCCGCTGATAAATTTAAAAAGGTTGATGAAAATAATAATACAGGATATGCAGCTGAACACGTAGTAGGCGTTGGTAAAGACGTTGATGCAGAAGTTTTGAAAGGTTTGCACGATCATTTTACAGGCGAATGTACAGAAGTTGGTATGTACCTTGCTATGTCAAGACAAGCTGAAAGAGAAGGCTATCCTGAAGTTGCAGAAGCTTATAAAAGATATGCTTTTGAAGAAGCTGAACACGCTGCAAAATTTGCAGAATTGCTCGGTGAAGTTTTAACAACATCTACAAAGAAAAACTTGGAAATGAGAGCAGAAGCAGAACGTGGTGCTTGTGAAGCTAAATTTGAAATTGCAAAAAGAGCAAAACAACTCGGCTACGATGCTATCCACGATACAGTTCATGAAATGGCTCGTGATGAAGCTCGTCATGGTCAAGGTTTTGAAGGCTTGTTGAAAAGATATTTCAACTAATTCAATTTAGTGAATAGGATTAAAAAGGGCGGATTTTCTGCCCTTTTTTTTACAAATCTATTTTAGAAACGTCAACAAGTTCTTTTAGCTCGATATTTAAAGCATTTGTGATTTTGTATAAGGTTTCGATTGAAGGACTAATTTCACTGCGTTAAATTAAACCCTTGTGTTTTTGTTCATATCGGCTTTTTCTGCGAGTTTTTCTTGTGAAAATTGAGATTTTGTTCTCAATAATTTAATTTTTATTCCGATTTGTTTGTTGATATCTATATTGGTCATAATAACTATTATTTTAGTTTATTGACATAATATGCCAATATAATATATTGGTATAGTAAACCAGTATATTGGTGTAAAAATAATATTAATAAAGTCTTTCGTAATGACATGTTTTTATTATTTATCATCAGTTTTGATTAAAATATCAGAAATTTCACAACCGAAAAATTTACAAATTTCTTCAAGTGTACTTAATTTATAATCATGATATTTTCCGCTAAATAAATTATTAACAGTACCCACGCTTAACTTTGTTGCTTTTACAATATCTTCTTGCGTGTATTTTCTTTTCCATTTAACGTTGTATAAATTAACTACATACATAATACAACATTATATTTATCTCTAATACAATGGTCTTTTATTATATTGTGTTAGAATAATATTCTATTATAATGGAATATATGAAAAGTTTCTTTATAAAAACTCTACTGATAATATTTTTTATATCTATTTTTTCTAATCAAGTTAAAAATCAAGAAATAAGATACCTAATAAAACCGGATATATTAAAAGTAATTGACGGTGATACGGTTTTGATAAAAACGAAAGAGGGTACGGCTTCAGATCGCTTGACCGGGATTGATTGTTATGAAACGAAAATGAATTCACATATAAAATAT
>JBJEGN010000052.1:0-3026 GCA_051875105.1 Candidatus Gastranaerophilaceae bacterium | reverse complement strand
AATCACAATTGTTGGGTAAACCATACAGCTTATTTTTCGCAAGCGGTTTTCTTGCATTAATTGCATTATCATCTCCTTTTACAGGATTACCTTGGTTTCCGTTTCTGTTATACGGTACAATTATTGCTATTTCAGGTTTCTCAATTTTGGTTAACCAAGATGTTCAAGCTCAATTAGGACAACTTGAAAGTGTTCGTCAAAATATGCAGGATTTGGTTAATCCAAACAAAATGTACGAACGTTTAGGTGTTGACGTGTTGAGTTTACAAGTTGGATCCGGATTGTTAATTATTGCAGACCCTGACCAAGAAGGTCAATTACTTCCTAAAATTGCGGCTTTAAGGCAACGTGTGACTGATGAATTAGGTTTTATCATTCCAAACATAAGAATTATGGATTCATCTGCTCTTGATGCAAATGAGTATTTGATTTCCATTCGTGGTAATACAGTTGCGACCGGTTCTGTATATCCGGGTAAAAACATGGTAATTGCTGATCAATGGGATGCATTGGGAAAAGATGTACCAAAAGATGCTATTGTTGGTATAGACCCTACTTTCCAAACTCAAGCGTATTGGTTAAACCCTGATGATTTTGACCCTCGTGACGGTCTAACGCAGGTTGACTCTGTTGACGTTATAGTAACTCACTTACAGGAAAGTGTTCGTAAATATGTTGATGAAGTTATGACTAAAACAGACGTGTTAAAGTTGATGGAACTTGTAAAAAGCCAAGACCCGACTCTTGTTAATGACCTTGTTCCGACAATTATTTCAACAAGTGATTTACGTAAAATTTTTGTAAATTTAATAAGAGAAAAAGTTTCAATAAAGGATATTATGTTTATTTTTGAACGTCTTTGCGATTATGCGAGATTTTCAAAAGAGCCTGATATCTTATCGGAACGTTTAAGAGCGGCTTTGGGACGTCAAATCTGTTTATCTCATTCAACATCAGACAAGGTTTTATATGCTTTGACATTGTCTTCTGAATGGGAAAAAACTCTTGATGACAGTTGTCAAAGAACTGAACTTGGTACAATGTTCTTGTTAAACCCTTTACAAGTGCAAGAATTAATTGAGTCTTCAGCTCAAACTCTTATGCGTGCCCACCAAAATATAGGTCGACAACCTGTCATTTTGTGTTCGCCTCGTATCAGACTACCTTTGTATCAACTTCTTGAAAGACATATACCTACAATTGTTGTTATTTCCTATTCTGAACTCATTACGGATATTAGGGTCGAAGCGGTTGATACAATCGGTGAATCGTATATACAAGATTATAATTTCGGGAATAACGGATAATGGAACTTAATCAAAGCTTTGAAAAATCTATTGAATTTACTAAAAAGCGTGCTTTTGAAATTATTCATAATACGCCGCTTTTTAGTTACAAAGGTTCAGTATCAAAACTTTTGGGTTTGACGGTAGAAGTTAATCTTCCGGGTTTAAAAATTGGTGATTTATGCTTTATAGAAACTACATCAGGAGAAAAAAAAGCAGCGGAAGTTGTTGCTTTTAAAGGTGAGTATGCTCAACTTTTGCTTTTGTACGATGGGGCCGGAATCGGGCAAGGTGCTTTGGTTACAACTACTGGAAAGCCAATTACCGTTCCAATGGGTGATTTTTTACTTGGAAGAGTTATTTCTCCGTTGGGTGAACCGATTGACGGAAAGCCTTTAGATACAACAAATGCTATTTGGATGAATATAGATAATCCTCCTCCGGATGCTTTTGAAAGACCTATTATCAAAGAAAAGTTTTCCTGCGGTGTAAGAGCCATTGATTCATTATTAACCTTAGGAGGCGGTCAACGTATGGGGCTTTTTGCAGGTTCCGGTGTTGGTAAATCAACTTTGCTCGGTATGATTGCGAGAAATTCTGATGCTGATGTCAACGTAGTTGCACTAATTGGAGAACGTGGTCGTGAAGTAAAAGAGTTTGTGGAAGATGCTTTAGGACCTGAAGGTATGGCAAAATCTGTTCTTGTATGCTCGACAGGTGACCAACCTCCTCTTATCCGACAGAAGTGTTTACATACGGCAACTTCTATATGCGAATATTATCGTGACAGAGGAAAGAAAGTATTTTTGATGACAGATACTGTTACTCGTTGTGCGATGGCAGGTCGTGAAGTTGGTTTGTCAATTGGAGAACCTCCTACAATGAAAGGTTATCCGCCATCTATTTTTTCTTGGTTGCAAAAAGTACTTGAGCGGGCAGGTAATTCTCCACGTGGTTCAATTACTGCACTTTATACAGTTCTTATGGAAGGTGACGATATTAATGACCCTGTAGTTGATACTGTTCGTGGTATTACGGATGGTCACATTTTCTTGTCAAGAAAAGTTGCAGAAATGAATCATTATCCTGCAATTGATGTTTTAGGCAGCATCAGCCGTCTCTTTTCTGCAATTTGTTCACCTGAGCATAAAGCAGCTGCCGCAAAGATGAGAACCTTAATGTCTTTGTATCGTGAAAATAAAGATATGATTGATGTTGGTATGTATAATCCCGGTAGTAACCCAAGACTCGATGTTGCAATCGAATATATGCCTCAAATTAATGCTTTTTTGCAACAACGAGTTACAGATAGCGTTTCAATGGATAATACAATTAATACTCTGATTGATATGATGAAGAACGTAGAAATATAGATTTTTAAGGACATAAAATTATAATTACAGAACCGATTGTCATAATTATTGTTCCGATTAATTTAATTTTTATATCTTTTTCATGGAAAAATTGCATACCAAACAGAAGGTTAACAATAGTCGACAGTTGAAACAGAGCAAGTGCATAACCGACTTTCATGTGAACAAAAACATAATTTGTACAAAGCTGCATCGTTGCAAGTCCGCTGCATATTATTAAATATTGATGAATTTGACCTTTTTTTATTGGGGTAAATTCTTTGCCTGATAGTAAAATCATTACAAATGTAAAAATACAACCTGTCCAAGCCCATAACATATAAGATGTTGTGACATTTGAAAGTATTATAAATTTTTTTAAAATTAC
>JBJEGN010000051.1:0-13603 GCA_051875105.1 Candidatus Gastranaerophilaceae bacterium | reverse complement strand
AATAAAAGCTATCAAAATTGCTAAATCTTTCCTTTTTAAATATATAAAACAAAACAGGAATTAAAAACAATAAACTAAAAGGAGTTCTTACCTGCAAAGAAAATAAAATTAAGATTAACATAATCAGAAACTTCTTCATAAAAAATGAAAAAGTTTTTACCAAATAACCTTTATCGATTTTTACGGATTTTTCATCATTAAAAAACAGAACCAAAACAGGAATTAAATACAATAAATTATATATGTTACTTATACCCGGAATTAATATCAACATAAGGGATAACAATAAAACTTTTTTCCAAAATTTATCATAGAAAAATGATGCACTTAAACAAATTAAACAACCAATTGCATAAAAGACAGTAACAATCTTTTGACAAAGTGACGGTTCTAAATTCATATTTAATAGAGGATAAACTATAATAAATTTACCTTGTCCAAAACAAAAAACTTTTTCGTGTGCAGCAACAAGAGATTTCAAATTATCAAAGCTTGTAGTTATACTCTCAAGTCCTCTTGGAAAAGCTAAACAAGGTAAAATATATAAAAACAAAAAATACGCAAAAAACCTTAAAATTGCTTTATAATCCTTATTTAACAGTAATAACCAAATAAATATAATTGGTGAAAATTTTAAAACAGAAGCAACAGCAAGCCCAATTATTCCGGATTCCTTTAATATCTTATTTTCTGAATTATAAAACAATAAGAAATAATAGACAAAAAGCATTGAAACAAATACAACATTCGCCCTTTCAAATGAATAAAGATATACTACTGAACAAAAAATTGCAATCGAAAATAAAAATTTATCAATATTTGATTTGTTTTTTAAACTATAGAAAAGTAAAAATGTCATTACGGAAGAAAGAAACATTAAAAAAAGAGATGCTATAAAATATTTGATATTCATTATTTCAAGAGGATTAATTGCATTTGAAATAATTTTAAAAATATTAAATACAAAATAAGTAAAAGGAGAATAACATAAAAAATTTCTATCTTCATGTAAATATTCATATACCAAAAGAAAAGAAGAAAAATCTTTTGTAGCAATTAAATCCCCAAATAAAAACGCACAAGGATTTCCCCAATCCCAAGGACAAAGAAACATCTGATATTCAACACCAATAAATAAGAAAATTAACCATAATACAAACGAAAAGATTATTATATATGAAAAAATACTAATTTTTGAAATCGCTTTTATTTCAAAAATCGACATTTTAATAATAAATCTATTTTTAAGTCTTTTTATAAATTTGTTAATACTTTTAAAATAAAACAAAAAGCCAAATGGCATAAAAGTCCCTAACAGGGTTAAAAACACAATCAAATCAGAATTATTACCATTTTTTATTTTTAAATCAAATAACGAAATTTTCCCTGAAAAATTTCTGTCTTTAGAAAATCCTGAACCGACAATTATTCCGTTTATAGCATTTTTACATATCGTATTTTTTTCAACTTTTGAAACAAGTTCTATATTCTTTCCGCCTACTTGCGGAATTTCTTCAAACAAAACAGAAAAACTTTTTTCTGATATCAGAGATTTTAATCTGTATTTCTTACCGGATTCAACTTTATTATCGAAATAAGAAGTTATTCTTTTATTCTTATCCGCATATAAAAGAGTTGAATTCATGTCTTTTGAAATCTCAAATCGCAAACCATAATCAGTGTCTGCCGTTTGAAAAACATTCTCATATCCGAAAGGTTTTTCCGGAATAAATTCACATTCTAAAGAAATTGAAAAATCATCTTTTAAAGTTAATTTACTTGTTTCAAATTTATGAATTTCTGTCAAATTCGATATTTTGTATTCAGTATACGTATAATTTTTAAGATATGTATAATACCCAAAAACTAAAATTGATACAGAACAAAAAATACAGAATAAAACATTAAAAAGATTTTTACAAAAAACACTGTTCTGAGTTTTATTTTTCAAAATATGTTTGATTAAAATAAATTTTCTATAAAAGAAATTTTTATATTGCATTTTATTTTGAAAAAATACAAAAATATTTTCAATAAAAAGTTGCAAAATTATAAGCAACACAGCTATTTCTCTAATTAAAGCTACATTTTTATTAATGTCATAGTATGAAATTGGAATTGTATTAAAAATTAATATAAAATATATTAAATATAAATAATCCCATTTACTCTTTTTTTCATCATTGAAATACAAAATCAACACAGGTATAAAATATAACAATGTGTAACTTAAACTTACACTTGGAATTACAATTAACATTAAAGAAAGTAACAAAACTTTTTTCCACAATTTAGAATAGAAAAAGGAAGTAAAAATACCAAAAGCACCGATTACGGCATAAATCAATGTCGTAATAGTGTTGGCAAGAGAAAAAGGTTTACCAAGACAATACAAAATTTGATTAATAAGAAATTTTCCTTGCCCGGACATACAAATTGAGATATGAAATTTACACAAAAGTTTTAAATTTTCCATAAAGGTGAAAATAGATTCTAAGCCCCTTGGAAAAAGTAAACAAGGCAATATGAAAAGTATCGCAGAATATGCCAAAAATCTGAAAATAGCTTTATAATCTCTTTTCAATAATAACAACCAGACAAAAATAATCGGAGATACTTTTAAAACAGTCGCAACCGCAAGCCCAATTATAGCAAGTTCTTTTAAAATTTTATTTTTTGAACTATAAAAAAATACAAAATAATATAATAATATTACTACACTTAGTATTACGTTTGCTCTTTCAACAGAATATAAATATACACCGGAGCAAAGTATAGCAATTGAAAAAAATATTTTATCAACATCTGACTTCACTTTTAAATTACAAAAATTTAAACAAACAAAACATACAGATGAAAAAACAATATATAATGCACCAAAAAAATAATTTGCTAAACTTGCATCAGTGGGATTAATACTATATGAAATAATATCAATCACACGAAAAAAACAATAAGTAAAAGGAGAATAACACAACCAAAGTCGACTTTTATCCAAAAATTCAAAAACAAAAAAGTTGTGAGAATGATTGATAGGCTTGATGAAATCACCTAACACATCAGAACAATGGTGTCCAAATAAAAAAGCCATATCATTATTAATACATAAATTAATAATCCATATTAAGAAAGAAACAATTATTGAAATATAAAAAATTCTGATAGTTGGAATTTTTTTTATAAAACATTTTAAAAAGTTCACAACTACCTCTTGTCTGCTTTCGTTTTAAATTTCCATAGCCTGATTATTGTTTTAAAATACGAAATAATAAAAACAAAAAGACTTCTCTTTGATTCGCCTTTAACTCTCTTATTGAAATATACAGGGATTTCCGCAATTTTCATATCTCTAAAGATATATTTCAACTTAATCAAAATTTCTTCAACCAAGTCAAAATTATCACATTCGATTTTTATACTCTTTAACGTTTTTGTATCGTACATTCTCATTGAATTAGAAACATCTTTAACATTCAAATCAAACAAAATTCTAAAAGTTAAATTCAAACAGTAACTCATCAACTTCAAAATGAAATTATTATCAGTATCTCCACCTTTTATATAACGAGAACCGATACATAAATCATAACCATCATTCATCTTATTATAAAGTCTTACAATATCGTCAGGATTGTGTGAGCCATCAGCATCCATAACAGAAATTCTTGAGTATTTTGCTGTTTCAATTCCCGTTCTTATTGCATCTCCGTACGAATTTCCGTTCTTGCGAACAACATAAACTGCACCATTCGCCTCACAAACAGTTTTCGTATCATCCATCGGCTCAACAGTGTCAACAACTAAAATTTCATACGGACATGGAAGTTTCTTAAATACTTCGTGTATCTTTTGCAATATAATTTTCAAATTTTCAGCTTCTTTATATGCCGGCAAAATTAAAGATAATCCTTGTTCTAAACTATCCAAACTATATCTCCTTTACCCAACTAAGCATTTTTGAAAGTCCGTTTCGTTTATCTATAAGTGGTTTCCAGCCAATATCTTTTGAAATTTTAGAAATATCAGCAACAAACACCTTTTGATCACTGCATCTTGCAGGAAGTTGTCTATACTTCATCTCAATTTCAAGCATCTCATTTAAAATATCAAACAATTCAAGAAGAGAAAGTGAATTTTCATAACCGCCACCGATATTATAGGCATTACCGGTTGTTTTATCAATATTTTTCAATGCAGAATAATATAAATTTGTCATATCTTCGGCATGAAGAATATCTCTAACCTGTTTTCCATTTCCGGAAATTGTAAACAGTTCAGCATTAGGATTTTTATATAATTCAAGAGCTTTTGCACAGAACCAACCAATCCACCCTTGATCGTAAGTCGCAAATTGACGCCCTCCGTACATAGAAGAATGTCTAAAAACTACCGTTTTCAGACCAAAAATTCTGTGAAAATCAAGCAAATATTGATCAGCTGCCCCTTTAGAACAACCGTAAGGTGAGCGAAAATCAAGAGGAACAGACTCGTTATAACCATTTGGAAATTCTTCACAAATATATCTTTTTTCTGTTTCTGTATAATGATATTGCTCTAAATCACCATAAACCTTATTGGTAGAAGAATAGAAAACTGCCGTATCCTGACTGTACTTTCTGACAGTATCAAGTACGTTGAATGTTCCTAAAGTATTTGTTTCAAAGTCTTTTCTCGGATTAGCAATAGAAGTTGTCATAGCAACCTGCCCTGCTAAATGGAAAATTGCATCAAATTTTTTATTTTTTATTGCCTGTTCAACATCATTACAATTTCTCGTATCACCTGATATATACTCAAAATCCCCTTGCTTTTTCAACCAAGCAAGGTTATCAGCAGACCCCATACGAGAAAGATTATCTAAAACTGTAATTTCGTACCCATTTTTAATACCGTAAGCTGCTAAGTTTGAACCTAAAAAGCCACAACCACCATTTATTAATATTTTCATATCAAATTTTCCTTATCAATTATCAAACTAACAGCCTCGTCAAAATTCACTTTCGGAAGCCAACCCCATTTTCTCAAATAAGTGTTATCTGCACATGAATACATAATTTCATGTTCTCGATAAGGAAGTCGACCAAATCTCAATTCTGTTTTTGAATTAAGTTTTTTCTTTATCATCTCGCATATTTCACGAATTCTGTAAGGCACTCCTGAACCAATAGGAATGTCTATATAAAAATCATTAATTTTTTGCAAATTATCAATAATACATAAATAAGCATTTACGACATCATCAATATATATAAAATCACGAAGTTACATACCTTCTGTTAGATCAATAAATTCAATATTTTGACTCATTTTATGCACAAGCATTGATATAAAATTATTATCGGAACAATTAGCCCCTAAAAAATGTTCTAAAACAATGTTAATAAACTTAATAGGATTATGTTCTGAATAGAATTTCCCCCATTCTGAAAAATGTTTTTTACTCAAAGTATATCCATTAACCGTAGACGTAATTGATGTTGCCGTATTTAGAAAATATTTAATTCCTTTTTCAGCCGCCCATTCAAGTATTTTCAAAGGATACAAAGTATTCACATACAACATTTCTGAATTTGTTTCCCCATTTTTGCCATAACAAACAGCACAATTTATTATTATATCAAAACATTGATTTATGGATTCTATTTCATCAATACAACTTGTATTTCGTTCTTTTTCTTGGGTTTGCAAATGCGTTAAATAAAAAACTTCGTATCCGCTTTTTTCAAAAGCACTACCAAGTTTTTTTCCTAAATAACTATTTTTTCCCAAAATTAAGATTTTCAAAAACACCTCTAAAAATTTATTCTTTCTTTTTCGACAACAATAGGTTTTTTGTTAACTCTTGTATAAATAGCACCTACGTATTCTCCTACTATTCCTATAAAAAATAATTGAACGGAAGAAAAGAAGAATAGACCTATCAAAAGAGGAGCTTGACCAATGTTAAAAGTATCCCAAAAACACAGTTTGTAAACAAAATAAATAAAAGCAATTAACATACTTATTCCTGACAATATAAATCCTGAAAAAGCAGCCATTCTCAAAGGAACTTTTGAATGTTTTACAATACCTATCATTGCATTATCATACAAAGTGTAAAAATTATTATGAGTGACTCCTCGTTCTCGGCAAGGTTGAACAAATGTAATAACAGCTTTTTCAAAACCAATATCACAAATTAATCCTCGTAAATAAGGATACGGATCATCAATCGATCGCATAATGTCAACTATTTGCCTATCATACAAACCAAATCCTGTACATTGTTTTATTTGCTCAGTGTCGTCATCAACAATATGCCTCATGAAAAAATAGAATAATTTTCTTAAAAAAAACATCGACTTAGACTCTTTAGAAGCAATTTTTTGACCAAGAGCCATCTTATAACCCTGTTCCCATTTTTCAATAAATTTGGGAATTAACTCCGGTGGATCTTGCAAATCAGAAGCCATATAAATAATGGCATCACCTGAACCGTTAATTATTGCCCAATAAGGAGAACGAATATGTCCAAAATTCCTTGCATTTATTATAACTTTAACATGTTTATCTTTAGTGGCAAGAGTCTTTAATTTTTCAGCAGTATCATCCTTTGAGCCATTATCGACAAGTATCTGTTCCCATTCATACTTGCCCTCATATTTACTCATCTCCGCTTCTACACGTTCGTACAAAATGTCAACATTTTCAGCTTCGTTATAACAACTTGAAACAATACTTATCTTTTTCATTTTTCACCGATTTTTTTTCTTTTTTAGATGTAAATACAAAGGTCTTCATTAAGATAAATGATACAACAGCCATGGGAAAAAGCAAAATAAAACCTGCTATGTACATATCAAAATTTTTCATTTCAAACAACTTCAAACCAAATAAATTCAGACCATATACAACTGCATAAGCTGTAAAAAAACGAAAAATTAATTTGTTATCATTATTTTTAAAAACAATAATTCCTGTTGTTTTAAAATTGAATAATATTCCAAGTACAGTTGACAAAAACAAAGCAAAAGAATAATGAAATTGCAAAAATAAAAAAAGTGAAAACATACCATAGCCAAATATGGTATTTAACACCCCGACAAAAAGAAATTTGATAAATTTCCAATCTATATGATATTTTTCACATTGTTGTTTTATTAAAGCAAACATTTCTTTGCCCTCTTTTTATTCATACTTTTTTCTAATCTTTAATCATATTTTCTGAATATTCTTCTCTGTCAATAAAAGGGAACATATCTTCCAAACTCGGAGAAATCATTGTTCCGTCCTCCAATTTTTTTGCAGAAAGTTTCGGAGCAAAAATGTAATCATTAGAGAGCATAACTTCACACAAAACAAGTCCATCTGTATCTAAAACATTATTAATTTGCTCTTCTATGTTGCAAACCGAGTCAATTTTCGCAGATTTTATACCAAAAGCATTTGCCAATTCAATAAAATCAGGGATTGAAACGCCACTTTCCGTTGTACAAGCAGTAAATCTTCCTTCAAAAAAGTTTCTTTGCGTTTGTTGAATTGAAATATAACCGTTATTATTTAAAACAAACAACTTGATAGGCAAATTATAATGTTTCATAGTTTGTAACTCCTGAAGATTCATCATAATAGAGCCATCGCCGGCAAGACAAACGGTTCTTTGAAAATTATTAGCAGCACATGCACCGATTGCAGCGGGTAAATCATATCCCATTGAAGCATCTCCGCTATTCCATATATATCTTTGATTTTGTTTTACTTTTCCTACTTGAAACGGAAGTAAAAATGCTGTTCCGTTACCTCCGACAACAACCTCATTATCTTTAAACTGTTCTATAAGTTTTTCAATAAAAAAGTATGGTTCAATAGGATTATTACCAACCCTTTCAGCCTCTGAAACAGGTGGATATTTTTTCTTTAAATTTCTACAAAAATCAGACCATTCAGCTACATTTATGACAATATTTTTTTGTCGTAATTTTTGAATAAAATCTTTCGCATCCGCATTTATTTTTATAAATGGTTTAATTGTTGGTTTATGAAGTTCCGCATTATCAATATCAACACATACAAGCTTCGCATTTTTTGCAAAATTTTCCCAGTTATAACTTACCTGACGAATATTATTTCTGGAGCCGATTGTTAATACAAAATCGGCATTTTGAAGTGCAAAATTGCCGGCTCTATTTGCAACTGTTCCTATTCTGGCAATAAAATTAGCATTATCATCAGGAATAATATCAAAACCATTCATCGTTGTAACAACAGGAATTTTTAGTTCATTTACTAATTTTAGAAATTCAGATTTTGCACCTGAAATTCTTATCCCATGCCCGGCAACAATAATTGGTCTTTTGGCATTTTTTATTAACTCAGCTGTTTTTTCGACTTCGTCATCAATATTTGGCAAAATAAGTTCATCTTCTTTAGGATTATATTCTCTAAGCTCATTTTCGTTGATTATCGATGCTTGGATATTTAAGGGAATATCAATCCAAACAGGTCCTTTTCTTCCATGTGTTGCAATATATACAGCTTTATCCAAAACATATTTTACATCATTTTTATCTTTTAGCATAACGGCATATTTTGTTAACGGTTTTACTACAGAAACAATATCAACTTCCTGATCACCAAGCTGTCGCAGTGGAATTTCCTTACAACTGTCCATAGTTGTTGAATATTTAACTTGTCCGGAAACATATAAAACAGGAACAGAATCAGTCCATTGACCAAATACACCGTTTAAACAGTTTAATCCTCCGGGTCCGGTTGTCACATTAACAACTGCCAAATTTTGATTAACTCTTGCATATCCTTCTGCTGCAATTGCACAGGCTTGTTCATTATGGTTACAAATATAATTAATATATTTGCCAAAACTGTCATTTAGGTGCATTGACCCCCCACCTGAAACCATAAAAACGTCCTTTACTTTATGAAATTCTTTTAGTCGTTTTGCTACATAATCAGACAACTTTATCATTACAATATCTCCAACAATTCCCGTAATTCATTTATAGACTCAAATTCGCAGTTTTCTTCGATTTTTCCATTTTTTATATATATTCCTTGTGAACCATATTTTTTTGCCATATTCATGTCGCTTTCAATACTGTCACCAATCATCAAAATTTCATCAGCAGAAAAACCTGTTTTTTGAGAAATATACTCTAACATCTTTGTTTCAGGTTTTCCAACTAATATATCGGATTTTGCATTTACACAATACTCAAAACTGCTAACAGCTGCTCCTGCCCCCGGAGTAATTATACCATTTTCTCGAGGATATGTACGTTCCTTATTTGAAACTATAATTTTACAATTTTTATTATATACATTTATTGCTAATTCAAGTTTATTCAAATTAAAATCTTTATCGTAACCTATAACTATCGCTTGTGGATTTTGAGATTCTGAATTTATACCAAAACTTGCAATCTCTAATTTTAAGCTATCCGTCCCAAGACAATATACCTGTTTATAATTTGAATTAAATAAATATTGAGCGATTAAATACGAAGAATTAATCACTTCTTCTTCTAATACATTTACATTTAATTTTAGTAATTTTTGATAAACTTCTTTGCGAGTTATAGCAGAATTGTTAGTTGCAAAAAAGATATTTTTATATTTATTTCTACAATAGATAATAACTTCATTAGCCTTTGATGCTAATGAGTTACCAAAATATATAGTGCCGTCCAAATCAAAAACAATACATCTAATTTTTGATTTATTAAACTTAATCTTCAACAAATCCTCCGGCTTCTCTTATAGATGCTTTATATCTTGATTCGAGGATTTCGATACGTTTCGCATCTTCTATAGAAATTGCACTGTAAAAATCTCTTTTGTTTTTTATCCACATTAATTCAAACCCTACGGCCTTCAAAATTCCTTTGTCTGCATTTACATCTCGGATTGCTTTTTGTGCATCAAAAATAACTTTTCTTGTTTCAAATCTACTCAATGTACCTTCCGGCAATCTTTTGAAGAAAGGTAAAGACTGTGCAGAAACTCCTCCGCCTATAACAAAATCTTTATTATGATATTTTGTTTTTTGAGCAATTTGTGATGCAATCTCAAAAATAGCCTCTTGATTTATGTCATCACTGCTCATTCCGAGAGATCCTGTCATATCAGTTCTACCTAAAACAATACCCGATATATCTTTTGCTGCATCTGATTCTAAAATTTCATCAAGACATCTAAAACCATTTATTGTTTCAATATTTATTAAAAATTTAATTTCATTCCACTCTTCGACAGGAAAAGCTTTTTTCGTTGACTTAATATATTTTTTCACAGCATAAGCAGATTCAATCATCGGAGCAACTATTGTATTAATGCCAATTGTTCTTGCATCAAACATATCTTTTAAAGCTTCACAGCCTCCAATTTTAATCGTTAAGTCAAGTCCGGCCTTTGTTACCACCTCTTTTAACCTCAATGCTTCTTCAAGCCTTGTACCTTCTGCTTCAAACTCAGCTTTTATACCAATGACATTATGATTTTCTTTCAAATCTTCTAAAGTTTCTATCATCTTCTTTTCAAGTAAATTCATAGTTTTTCTCCTAACTATCTTTATTTTTTCAAAATTGCTTGCTGTTTTTTGTATTCATAAAGTTTTTTTAAACCAACTTCCGGAGAGGTAAAAACCAAACTCGGGAAATTATTTTTCAATAATGTATTATCGCCTGTATACTCATTATTTAGACCGGATTTCTTGCAAATTATTTCAACTTGTTTTTCTCCAAATCTATTAACAATTTTGGAAATTTCCAAAAGAGAAATACTTTTTGTCGGAGTAATATTAATTATATTATCAAAGGGTTTGTTTTCTATAAAATATTCAATTATTTGTTGCATATCTTCAACAAATAAATAATCAAAAACGACATTTTGATTAATTTCAATAGATTTATTTGACAAAACACAATCTATTGCATAACTTGGAAATCTGGAATCTTTCTCTCCATAACCGTAACAAGCAAAAATATTCAAGCACAAAACATCATTTCTTTTTTTAATCTTTTGAGCAATCATTAATTTTGATTTTCCATATAAATCTTTAGGAATTTGTACGCCAATGCTATTTTCTTTCACTTTTTGCAGGGGTCTTGATTTATCATACATAGCTCCAGAACCGAACAAAATTACACGTACACCGTCTTTTTTATACTTCAAAATATTATCAACCATTAATAAATTATCTTGAAGAGTAGTATCTTTATCTTGAATATCTCTTGCACCACCGATAGAACCACAATGAATTACAAACTCAATATTATGATTAAGAAAATAATCTTTGACAGCCTTTTCAGATGTTAAATCAAGCTCAAAACTTCTGGGAGTCAAAAGTTCATATTTTTCCTTCAAATATAACTTTAGATTTTTACCGATAAATCCGCCTGAACCGGTTAATAATACTTGCATCTTTAATTAACCTCTAAAATATTTGTGAATTAACTCTGAAATTTTATCAAGCTGTTTTTCACCGAGAGCAGGAAATACTCCTACCCAAAATGTATTATTCATTACATAATCCGTATTTGGCAGCATCTTATAGTGTTCTTCTGTTAAATATTTAGAATTAATAATATCAGAATTTCCAATTTTCAAATCTATCTCGCCATCAACAAAGACAGGCTGCCTCAAAAGATTACCTGCAAATAATTGCCTTGTTCCAACGCCATTTGTTTCTAAATATTCTACAAGTGATTGTTTGTTATATTTTTCAGAAGGTTTAACAGAAATCAAATAACCAAACCAAGAAGGCTTAACACGTTCATTTATTTTGGGTAAAATAATGAAATCAGTTAAATCCGACAATTTTTCCGTCAAATACATAGCATTAGCAGTCCTTTTATCCAAAAATTGCGGGAGTTTTTTCAACTGAGAACATCCGAGAGCAGCTTGCCAATCTGTAATTTTGAGATTAAAACCTAAATGAGAATAAGTATATTTATGATCATAACCAAAAGGTAAATTACCAAGCTTTTGTTCAAATCTTTTTCCGCAAACATTATCTTTTCCCGGAGGACAACAACAATCTCTTCCCCAATCTCTAAAGGACATAATGATTCTATATAATTTAGAATCATTTGTAACTACTGCACCACCTTCGCCCATTGTCATATGATGAGCCGGATAAAAACTATAAGTTCCTATGTGTCCGATTGTTCCGGCCTTTTTGCCCTTGTATTCAGCACCTAATGCGTCACAACTGTCTTCTATCAACCATAGATTATATTTTTCGCAAAATTCGACAATTTTATCTATGTCAAACATATTTCCAAGTGTATGAGCTATAAAAATAGCTTTCGTTTTATCGGTAATAGCTTCTTCGATTTTTGAAACATCAATATTATACGTTCCAATTTCACAGTCAATAAAAACAGGTATCAAACCTTGTTGAACAATAGGACCAACAGTTGTTGGAAAACCTGCGGCAACAGTAATAACTTCATCATTCTTCTTTAATCGTCTTTCTCCTAATTTATGGGAAGTTAAAGCAGATATAGCAAGCAAATTAGCACTTGAGCCTGAATTTGTCGAAAGAGCATACTTCACACCTAAAAATTGTGCAAAACTTTTTTCAAATTCTAAGTTAAAACGTCCGGCTGTAAGCCACATATCAAGAGAAGCTTCAATCATGCCAGTTAAATCGTCTTCGTCTAACAATTTACCTGAAGCAGGAATATAATCAAATCGCCTTTCGTGGTATACATTTTTGTAGTATTCTTTTGCAGCATCTATTACTTTATTTCGCAATTCTTGTTCCATAAAAATTTTTCCTCATATTCAGAAATTTGATTCATTGTAAGTTCAAGCATGTCTGCATTTTCATAGAAATTTTTATACCATTCAACTGTTTTTTGAATAGCAACAGAAGAAGAATAAGTAGACTTCCATCCTAAAACTTTTTCAGCTTTCTCAATATTCAGCATTAAAAGATTAGCCTCATGCAAATTATCATTTTTTTGAACGGTAAAAGTACCTTTTCCATAACAATCAATGACCTTTTGAACAACATCTTCAACTTTTAAAATACTATCTTCATTAGGACCAAAATTAAAAGCTTCTGCATACTTTTTTCCTTCTTCAAATAATTTTTTACCCAAAAGCAAATACCCTGATAAAGGCTCCAAAACAAACTGCCAAGGTCTTACAGATAAAGGATTTCTAATTTCAATTTGTTTTCCTGCATTGATATATCTTACACAATCAGGAATCAATCTTTCAGCAGCCCAATCACCACCGCCTATTACATTACCGGCTCTTGCAGTTGCCATCGCATATTCATTGTCAGACTGCAAAAATGAACGTCTAAAAGAAGATGACATAATCTCAACACAAGCCTTTGACGATGAATACATATCATATCCGCCCATAGGTTCATCTTCTTTATAACCTTTTGAAACTTCTTTATTTTCATAACATTTATCAGTTGTTATATTAACAAAAGAAGCAACACTTCCGCATTGTCTTGCAGCCTCCAGAACATTTAAAGAACCCATAACGTTTGTTTGATATGTCATTATCGGTTCAGTATAAGATAATCTTACAATCGGTTGTGCCGCCAAGTGGAATACAATTTCCGGTTTAAATTGTTTCATAG
>JBJEGN010000050.1:0-13700 GCA_051875105.1 Candidatus Gastranaerophilaceae bacterium | reverse complement strand
CATTGGCTACGCTAATTAGTTTAAATGCGGCTTTGGCGGCTTAGTTGCCTCCAATCGCTGAGTTTATTCCGTATCGTAGAAATGTAGTCCGAACCCTAAAGGTTTGGAAGCACGCGACTTTAGTCGTGTGAGACTTCACTATCAAATACCGTTCACTACTGATATTAACACTGTAAATGTAATCGTCAACAGTTATCTTAATGCTGCCGGCTTTAAATTAACTAATAAAAAAGGCGATACATATTATAGGTCCGGAGACGCAATGACCGGATATAGAGGCTTCAAATATTGGATAAACGGGCAAATTTTACTTATTCAAGCTTGGATTGACGGTGATTTTGCAGAAGTACAATTAGAGGGTAATCTCAATGTGGTTGCTACTAATTATAAAGAATCTCTTAGTAAGCTTTTTCAGGCTGTTACTAATGCGGGTTACAATCAAAGTAATATCAATCCTTCGGGACAAGCTATGGCGCAGGAATTTGCTCAATCCATTCAAAATGATGTCAATAAAAACCGAGAAACTATGTGTGAAGTTGGTTTTTGGGTATCAATAGTAGGTGTATTAATTTCAATTTTTGGAATTACGTACGGTGTCACTATTTATCTTTTAGATTTTTGCTTTGCCGCGCAGGGTTTGAAAACACGTAAAAAAGGAAAAGCAATAACTACTATTGTGTTATCCATAATTTCAATTTTGATAATTATCTTGCAATTAATTTTCAAATATACTGTTTAACCTTATTTTTGGTTTTACAAAATATTTTTGATATAATTTTTTGTGTCAAGAACGCAAACATTTTCATATAAAAATAATAAAAGAAAGAAGGTAGAAAAAATATGAAAAAGTGTTCACAATGTGGTCGTTTAGAGACCGATTCAACCGGCTTTTGTCCTGATTGCGGTTCTCCGAATTTTGAACCGTTAATAAAGGACGATTCAACAAATTCAACTCCGGCTCAGGCTCCGAGTGTTGAACCAAGTGCTCCTGAAAGTGCATTTGATTCATTTAAGACGCCTAACACGCCGTTTGAAGCTAAAACTTCACCGTTTGAAGCCAACTCTGCGCCAAATCCTTTTGCAACTGCGCAGCCGGTTCAACCTCAAGAAACGGGTGAGAGTTATTCATATAACGGACAAACACCAAATGGCGCGTATAGCGTTGATACAAATCAAAATGTATATACTAACCCTAATGGTACATACAACGCTACTGTTACACAAACAGTAACAGCCAATCCTAATGCAAACGAAGATAAAGCTAATGTTGGTTTGGTTATTTTATCTGTGTTCATTCCAATTGTTGGTATTATCTTATGGGCTGTTAAAAAGAAAGAAACACCGCACGCCGCAAAGAGTTATGGACTTGCAGGATTAATCATGATAATCCTTAATATTGTTTTATCAATTATAATCACAGTTGTAACATTTGTAGGTGGTTTTGCAATTCTTGATAAAACAATGGAATATGCTAATGATTATGACAGCTCGTATTCTTATGATTATGAAGAAGATTCTAACGATATGATTATCGGAGAAAAAGAAACTGAAAAGGCTACTGAGTCTTCTTCAACAAGCACTGCTAAGTTTGCTTCTGATAACTGGATTGATTTTGATAAAATGCAGTTTGCTTATAATGACAAGGTTTACACTCTTGGTGAAACTACATTACAGAACTTAATCGACGACGGCGTTGTTTTTGAAAGTGACTCTATTGCTCATTTTGATGACGCTGTTGATAAAGATTATGAATCTTCAATTTTTTATGTACAGTTAAAAAACGGTGCTGATGATTATACAGAATTATGGGTTAAGACCGGTAATTTCACAACAAGCACTAAAAAAGCAAGAGAATTGCCTATTACAACTGTTTGCTATGACGCCGGATTTGAAGGACACGGTAATATTGCAAAAGAATTACGTTTTGTAGTTCCATATGATGTTACTTTCCAACAGGTAAAAGATAAATGTGGCGAACCTGATTACCTTTATCAAGGTGACTCTTATTCAAAACTTGAATATACCGAAGAAGCTGAACAATATTATAACGATAAGCGCTATACTTTTGAATTTACTCAAAATGCTTTAACAAGTATTGAACTTGAATACTTACCATAATACAAGGAAGGACGACTTCAGTCGTCTTTTCTTTTTTTGAGGAGGAAAAATGGATAAACAAAAATTAAAGAGATTTAATACAATATATCCGTGGTTTTCCGGTTTATCAATGGATTTATTGTTTTGGAATTTTATTGATACTTTATTTTTAACAGCTGTAAAAGGTTTTAATGCCTCACAGATTGTATCATTAACCTCGGTGTCATTAATAATTTGTATATTATTGCAAATACCCTTGGTAAAGATAATTAAAAAAATCGGCAACACGAATTCTGCAAGATTAGGTGCATTTTTACTTTTAATTTCAAGTGTTTTATTAACTTTTGGTCCTAATTATGCTGTTATATTAATGGGAAAAATTATGTGTGAAATAGCATTCACGTTTCAAAACGCGATTACCACATTAAAAAACAACTTGGAACTACAAGGTAAAGATGACGAATATATTAAATACAAAACCAAAGGCAACACTATTTATGCGGCGGCTACTTTGGTAATATCTTTTGTAGCAAGTATATTATTTAATATTAACAACTATATTCCAATGTTACTTTGTATATTCTTTTGTATAGTGTGTTTTGTTTTATCTTTTTGGATAGTTGATTACTCAAATCATAATTACACTCAAAAAGCTATTACAAAGAAGTCAGAAAAAGTACATTATCCAAAGGTCATTATATTAATAATAATGTCTTATGGCTTATTCTATCCTATTGTGAATTCGGGACAATCTAATGGTAAGCTACTTATACAACAAGAATTACTAAAAGATTTTGATATGGAAAAAACCGCCTTAATAATAGGCGGGATATTGTGTGTGTCAAGAGTAATAAGATTAGTATCAAATATTATATTTAATAAAATACACGAAAAATATCAAGATAAAGTTGGTTTTATGTTACCAATCTTACTTTTGATTTCGCTTTGCTTAATAGCCGGTGGCTCTTTTATCAAATATTCAATAATATTAAAAATACTAATTATGGGGTTAGGCTACGTTATAATTTTATTCATAAGAGACCCTTTCAAAGTATATATGCAAGATTTAATCTTAAAGAAATCGAAAAAAGAACAACAACAATCACTGCTTGCTACATTAGATTTGTCAAGAAAAGTTGTAAGAGCAATAGTCAGTTTAAGTTTTACTGCAATTTTGATTAAAAATCCAATGATTGTAGTCATAACAATTTTAATAATTTTGTCAGTAGTGGAAGTATTTATTAGTTTATATCTTTACATACTGCTGCGGAAGGGAAGTGTGATAAAATAAAAAATATTATAATAATGGGTATTGGCAGAGCGGGTAAAACTACATTAAGCGAAATGCTAAAAGAAAAATACAATAATTACAGCTTAATACATAGTGATTCGTTAAAGTGGGCAATAATTAGAGTTCAAAATCAAGAAGAATATTACAGAAAAAATGTTAATAAACAAAAAGAATTTGAACACGGAGAATATTTTCAAAAAATATTGTTAGAGTTTTTTAATTCTTGTGTTCGAAATGACAAAAATCATCACGGATATATACTGGAAAGCGGACAATTATCACCTGAGTTAGTACATAAAATGGTTGATTTTAATGAAACTATCGTTGTATGTCTCGGACTCGGTGATTTAAATGCAGATGAAATAGTAGACCTTTGTCTTAAACACGATGCTGAAAAAGATTGGACGTTTTGTTTGCCAAAAGAATATATAAAAAACACGCTGTTAATTGGTATAGTTCGAATGAAATACTGAAAAGAGAATGTCCTAAATATAACATCAAGTATTACGACACCTCGAAAAACAGAGAAGAAGTTCTAAATAATATACTTAACGACATAATTTCTAATTTTACCTAAAAAATATAGTATACATGTATCGTGAAAATAAACATTATTGCTTTTATTTTAAATGGAAGAATTAAAATATCAAGAGGGGATGAAATTATGCGTATAGGCATTGACATTGATGGGGTTTTAACGGATATTGAACAATGGCAATTAGACGTAGGAGGAAAGTTTTTTTCGAAATTTGAAAAAAGTATAGTTAATGAAAATGGCTATCAAATCAAAGATATCTTTGGTGTTACAGAAGAATTAGATCAACAATTTTGGGATAATTTTTTGTATGAATACGTAACAAAAGAACCTGCAAGAAAGTATGCAGCTGAAGTTATACAAAAATTAAAGGACGCCGGTAATGAGATATACATAATAACTGCAAGATGTTTTACTGCGGAAAATACAAAAGCAGGCGAAAATATGCGAAAAATCGTAATTAATTGGCTTGAAGAACAAAATATTAATTATGATAAAATAATTTTCAGTTTAGAAGACAAAAGAGAAAACTGCAAAAAATATGGCATTAATATTATGATTGAAGATAGCCCTAAAAACATTAATCAAATATCAAATATAATACCTGTAATATGCTTCAATGCAAACTATAATAAAAAATGCAAAGGCAAAAACATTTACAGAGTGTATAGCTGGTACGATATATACAATTTGTTAAAACCGTTGTGATTTCTGACATTAAATATTCAAAGGTTTAGAAAGGGAAACTAATGAAAACATTAACTAAAAAACAAATAATGAAAGATTGCAATATCATTTCAAGAATACTTTTTGCTTCTGTATTCATAGCTGCAGGAACGATTGTCCCGGTTTTATTGATTGTGTTCGAATTCGATTTACAGAACTTTGACGTTAGAAATGTGGTTCTTACTGGACTGTTTTGTGGCTTTTTGTTGGTCACATTTGGGCTAAGTATCGATTTGAAACAATTTTTCAATGTTTTGCGAACATTAGAATGTATCAAAAATAATTTGGTCATCGAAGTTGATAAGGTTGTAGATAAGTATATGGCGGGTGATGACAGATATTGCTTGCAGTTTGAATATAATTATGAAATAAATACTTTCAATAATGTATGGAAACGCGCTAAAATTGGAGAACAATATTATGTTATGAGGCTTAATAAAGATGAAGTAAAGTTTTATCCGGTGCGTTCGTGGACTCTTGACCAAGATTTGCAAAAATGTCTAATTAACGGGCATAGAAACTCTCAAAAAGCAGAGGCGGAAGTTTGGGAGGAATAATGTCACGTGAATAATATATTTTTAAACTTAATTTTGCCATTAATTATTATTGCAATTTTCTTAGGTGTACTTACTTATTTGTGTTTTTTAAAACCAAAGAAGAAAGAACAGAACTGTTGCTATAATGCTCATATTACTGATTTAGGCATTTCAGAAAAAGAAGCACTTGCTTTTTTGAAAAAGAATAATATTGAACCACAATTTTTAAGATTAACCGTCAAGAATTTTCCTTATTTTAACGAGGAGATGAATTGACCTTATTTATTAAATAAAACCGCAGAGATTACAGGGTTAATCTATTGATTTAATATTGAAGGGAATATTAATAATGAAAATAGGCGTAGATATAGATAATGTTATTTCAACCTTTAATGAAGATTTGCTAAATGAATATATAAAACACGACAAAGAATTAAGGAGTACAGGCATAATCAATAAAAACACAGCTTATATAAGAAAAGGAATGTTTGATTGGTCTGATTTTGAAGAGCAAGAATTTTATAAAACTAATATCGAAAGAAATGCCAAAAATCTTAATGTCAAGGCTGGAGCAAAAGAATATATTGATAAATTAAGACAAGAAGGTCATTATATTTGTATTATTACCGGAAGAAATAATGGGGAATATCAAGACCCATATAAGTTAACCAAGGAATGGTTAGATAAAAATTTAATTCAATACGATGAATTAATTTTAACTAACGCTTATCAAAAATCGGAAAAGGCGATGGTGTGTTTGAAACACAATATAGACATTATGATTGACGATTCTGTTGGCAATTGCAAACATTGTATTGAAAATAACATTGAAACACTTTTAATGAATACACCTTACAATCAGCAAGCTAATGATATTCCAAGAGTTTATAATTGGAAAGAAATATATGAATTTATTGCAAATTATAAACGAGAAAAAATAAACGTTATATTAGATACTGATACATGTAACGAATGTGATGACCAGTTTGCACTTGCATATATGATTAAAAATCAAGATATATTTAATATTGAAGCAATAACTGTTGCCCCATATTCTCATAAAAAAAGAAATGAAACTGTTATAAGTGGGCAACAAAAAAGTTATAATGAAATAATTAAAATATGTAATTGGCTAAACTTTGATACTACAAATAAAGTATTTAAGGGTGCTGAAGATTATATTTGTAATGGATATGATGAAGCTAATGCCGCGGTAAATAAAATAATTGAAGTGGCACTAAAAAACAATAAAACCTATATTATGGCAATAGGTGCAATTACTGATGTTGCATTAGCAATTAAAAAAGAACCTAAAATAATTGATAAAATAGAGGTCATTTGGTTAGGAGGACATAGTTTATTACAAAATAATAATTTAGAGTTTAATTTTAAGCAAGATGTAAATGCAGTAAAAATAGTATTTGATTCAAAAGTTAAATTAACTGTTATTCCTTGCAAAAATGTTGCTTCTAATTTAATAATCTCAGTATATGAATTAAATCATCACTTAAAAGATAAAAATGAATTATGCAATTATTTAATAGATAAATTTTATAATGACGGTTATCACGGAATACAAGAAAGACGTGTGATTTGGGATATATCTGTTATTGCATATATGATTAACCAAAAATGGTTTACAAGCGAAAATATAAGTTGTCCAAATATTAAAGAGGATACTTCATATGAATTAACTACTAATAATCACAAAATAACAATGGTAAACTACATAGATGTAAATAAAATATATAATGATTTATTTAAAAAGTTGGGAGAATAAAAATGAATAATAATGAATTAGAAAAAATATATAATGAATGTATTAAATATAGTAATAAAATAAAAAATCCAATATTAAGAGAAATAGTACAAAAAATATATAATGATTATAAAGAAAAATTAATGAATAAACCTGCAACACAAGGTTCTCATCATTATTTTAAAGGAGGATTATTATATCATATATATAGTGTTACAAAAAATGCTATTGCAATATGTAATTTATATCCAAAATTAGAAGTTGATATGGATTTAGTTATATTTGGAGCATTAACTCATGATATTGGAAAAACTAATGATTTTAATAATTTTGTAGAAGCAGAAGATTATAATCCTAAAACTGGCAATAGTTTTGCTTTATTAGGGCATTCTTACGAAGGAACACATATAGTGGAAACTTATTTATCAAATTACGATATAGACGAACAATTTAAAAATCAAGTACTTCATATGATAGGAAGTCATATGAAAGAATATAGTGAATGGGGAGCTTTAGTTTTACCTAAAATGTTAGAGGTAATAATAATAAATTATGCAGATAGTATGGATGCATATTTTGAGCCAGCACATGATATTATAAAAAATGCTAATCCGGGAGAGTTATATAAAGTTGGAAATGCGCCACGCCCTTACTACAAATCATTAAACACTTATTATAATAAATCAGAGGATAATGAAAATCAAATTAAACAAAAACCAATAAAGGAAGTGTAATTAAAAGGTAAAAATAAAAAATTAATTTATAAAAAAGAGTCCCTGCGGGCTCTTTTTCTTCTTTCCTAAAATTTTTGATAAAATTTATATATAAGTTTTTTGCCTTAACTGAATAATTATATTCTTTTAAGGCTTTTATTATTCAAATTTAAAAATCAAATAATGCGCGTTGCGTAAATAATTACTAAGGATGAGGTGCTCGTGACAATTACAGAACAAAAATGCCAAAGATGTGTACATAGATGTGTGTGTGAAATACTTACCTGCAATGAATGTTCAGGCGGTTTCGATTGCTCTGATTGCACTATTTACTGCATTTATGAAGGAAACCCAAAAATTGCTGATTGTAAGTGTTTTTTAGAAGAAAAAAATCTGAAAGGAGAAAAATTATGAAGAAAAGAATTTTATGGACTGATATTGACCTTGATTTCAAAGATTGGAAATCGGATTTGAAGGAAGAATATCCAGAACTTGATGAAGATGGATTAATTAAAAAAATGTATGAGATTAATTCTGAATATCTTTATGATATCAGAGATAACCTTGACATACAACTCTCACAACCTATTGTAATCCTTGCTGATTTAGATTTGTGGAATAAAACGGTAAAAGCTGTTAAAATTATTAAGTCGGGTAATATCCGTGATTGTTTTTACTCTAATACGGATATGGCGAATGGTATATAGACGGTTACAAGAACCTTCGTTGCAAAGCTATTCATCACGACGGCACGAATCATTATCTGTATAGGGTGTTTAAAGCAGGGATGACAGAAGCGGATATTGAAGCTTTTGTACGCAAGGTTTGTCTTGGTACTCTCACTTCTAATGATATTAGTCGTTATACCAGAAACCTTGGTTCTGAAATTTTCAAAGTGTACTGCTAATCAATAACCCACCACTTATAGAACTGGGGTCTCTTTGTTTATTTTTTTTAATGAAAATATATAATAAAGTAGGATTAATAATTTGTTATTCATAAAAGAACTAAATCTAAAACATTTCGTAAAAAAGTATAAAGCTTCGTCTTCTAAAAACAGAATAGACACTGCTGAACTTGAAAAGATTGAAAAATTACTAAATTTCAAATTTGGAAAGCAGTTAAAAAAATATATTCTAAAATATGGTTTTTTAAGTTTTGAATATCTTGAATTCTATGGAATAACCACTGATTCGGGAATAGACTCTAATATGATTATTAAGACTATTCAATTCAATAAGTATTTCCCTATGCCTCAAAAATTTATTGTTTTTGAAAATTGGGGTGACGGCATGTACTATTTAGTAGACAAAAATGATAAAATGTACTGTCTTGACATAGATTCTTATGTTTTAACCCCTAAAAATGTTAGTTTATATGATTATATTTGTGAACGCTTCAAAACTGCGAATAGAATGGTTTCGGATTTATGAGCTAATAGAAAAACTCACCCTTTGAGGTGGGTTTCTTTTTATCGTAAGCTTTTGATATAATTATATTGTTAGTTTTTTGTATCTTCAACTGAATATTTATGTTCTTTTGAGACTTACTTTTTACAAACAAAATCATTTTTAGTAAAGGAGATATTTTGATATGGCTAAACTTTATTTTAAATACGGTCCTATGGGCTGTTCAAAAACAGCAAATGCCCTTATGACCAAATTCAACTATGAAGAAAAGAATAAGAGGGTTTTGTTGTTAAAACCGTCAGTGGACACCCGTGACGGTGCTGACATTGTAAAATCCAGAATTGGATTAGAAGCAAAAGCAGAATGTATTTCCGGCAATACTGATATCCAAAAATACATTTTTGAAAGACATTGGAGTTCAAGCGGATTTGATTTTGACGTAATTATTGTGGACGAAGCACAATTTTTCACAAAAGCTCAGATTTACGCTTTACGCGAAATTGCCAGCTTTAATAATATTCCGGTGATTTGTTATGGTTTGAAAACAAATTATAAACTGGAATTATTTGAAGGCAGTAAAGTTCTTTTTGAACTTGCAGATAGCATTCAGGAATTGAAAACTATTTGTAAGTGTGGCAATAAAGCTATTATAAATGTCTTAAAAGACGAAAATGGCAATATTGTTACAAATGCAGGCGATTCTGATGTTATTATCGGCGGCAACAAAAAGTATGAAGCGATGTGTTATAAGTGCTATAACAAGGCACTTATAAAACAAGCACAAACTAAACTTTATCTTGTCGACGTCACTCTTTATGCAGAAGCAGGGATAACATTAACCGGAAGAGCTGTTGATCTTTCTGATATTGAAAAGTGCAAGGAAAACGCAAATAAGATTTTATCTATCATTTGCGAAAATAATGAACTTGTTCCGGGAAAATATATGGCCGATATTAGTATTGAATCATATTTTGTTGGTTCTAATGAGTCTGAAGAAAAAATCAAGACAGTCTCTCCGTTTGTCAAAACATATTACGAGGAGGGGGAAGAAATCTTTTTCTATTGGGACGGAGAAAAAGCAGAATTATACGAATAATTAATTATATTATTTTACTTGTCAAAACCCGAAATAATTTTTTATCAAAAAAACAAGAAAACTCCCACTTCTATAAGTGGTAGGAGTATGTCACAAATAATATAAAGGAGTAAATTTAAATGACACAAACAAATATTATATATGGCTTTGGCTTTGAAGTAAGTGAAGTTAAGGAAAAAAATCTTATTAATTTTCTTACAAGTCATCAAGAAACTGTGTCTAAAAAGGGATTACAAGTGTGGACCGAAGACGGAATTAATACACAAGCGCATTGCACCGTTACTGATACAGAGGGAACTAATGCTGTTATTCAAAATATTATGCAGGCTGAGACCGGTATTGATTTTGAATTTCATATTGATGAAGAAACGCAGCAAGAATTCATACTTTTGCCTGAATTAATGCCTTGGCTATATAATGCTGTAGAAAAGGCGTTAACCGAAAAAAGTTTAAATGAAATTCTTAACTGGTATATAGCTGAGTTGAGAATCGCAGTTTCCCCTGAAAATATCAGGATTGAATACTTAGAATAATATTTTGAACAAAAAAGAGAGGTTCCCTCTCCAGCTTGCTGACAAAGTCACTGTAAAAATTTTTACTTGTCAAATTGCACAAACTAAATATTATAAACGATAAAAAACTGCCTTGATATCACGCTTCATCAAGGCAGTTTCACATTAAATTTGGTTATTTTGACGAACCCGATTTTAAAATATGGGGTTGTCATTACTCTGAGAGAGGTTCCCTCTCTTTTTTTTAGTTTAAGTGCTTTGTGTTATAATTTAATTACAATCATTTTTAATAGGGGGATTCAATGATTAAATTAATAGTTGGACCAAAAGGTTCAGGTAAGACAAAAAGAATATTAGATTTGGTTAATCAAACGGTTAGAACTTCAAAAGGTAATATTGTATTTCTTGAAAAGATTTGTAATATTGCCCCATATATGGATTACAAAGCTAAAACTGTCGTTACTGCTGAATATAGTATTTCAAGTTGGGATGAATTGAGGTTTTTCATGTACGGACTTATTGAAGGCAACAGAGACATTACAGACGTATTTGTGGATACAACCTTCAAAATTGTTCAAAACAGTTTGAAGAATCCATTCAGTATGTATTGTTTTTTCTCGGAACTTGCTAAATTAAGTGAAACAAGAGGTGTCCAGTTCACTTTTACATTAAGTTGCGAAAAAGAAGAGTTTCCGGAGGAATTCTTAAAATATTGCGAAATAATCTAAATTTTAAAGAGAGGGGAACCTCTCTTTTTTTATTAATGCGTTTTTTTGTTATAATTGGCTTATAAGTATGATTTAATTTATATTTTTTATTTTTTAGATTAATCATCAAGAATTCTCCTTATTTCAATAAGAAGACGAATTGACCTTATTTATCACACAAACCGCAGGGACTGCGGGGTTAGCCTATTGATACTGTAATCCTTAGATTACTTGAGTAGGAAGCCCACTATTTCAATAGTGGGTAGTTCACTTTATATATTATAATATATGCCTTTGTAGACCCTTATAAGCACTTTTTGTTTTTTATAGCTCTTTATATGCTTCTAATGCAAAAATGCTAAATATAAGTGTACAGACGGCAAGGAAAGGAAAATTATGAAAATTACAATTAGAAAAGGAGTTTTTGAAACAAATTCTTCTTCCACACACGCAATTGCTATTGCCCGAAACAAGGTGGAAAATTATCCGGAAAGCTTAACTTTTAAATTAGGAGATTTCGCTTGGGATGAAGAACATTATATTCTACCGACAGAAAAAGCTTCCTATTTATACACTGCTCTTGCAACGTACTATCTTTATACTGATGATACCGGAAAAGAAAAATTTATGGAAGCAATAGAAAATATTAATAAAGTTCTTGCAAAGAAAGGTATAAATTGTACTTTTGAGCATTTAGATGAACTTTATAAAGAAAGTTATGAAGTTCTTTGGAAATATGACGCAACTATTGATCACGTTGATGAACTTGCTGATTTTATTGAAGACGTTCTTCGTACGGAATCAAGGCTCTTAAGATATTTGTTTTCTTTTGACAGTTTTATTCTGACCGGAAATGATAATGATGATAGTTATGTTGGTGAGAAAAAAGTACAAAAATATCTTAAAGAAGACAAAAAATACGAAGTCTATTTTAAGGGTAATTAATTTTTAGGAGGTAATTTAATGTCTAAATTTTCAATTAGACGAGGAGTTTTTGAAACCAACTCTTCATCAACCCATTCTTTATCTGTTTGTGATAAAACAGATTTTGATGAATGGGTTAATGGTAAATTAATAGCTGATATGAGCCGGTGGGACTTGGAATTAATAAAGTTTTTAACGCCGGAGGAAGCTAAAAAAGAGGCTTTTTCTCGCTACCAAGAAGAATATCATTTTTCGCAGCAGAAAATGGAAGATCTTTATCTGTCTAATAAAGAAAATTTTTTTAAAGAAAACCATCTCTTTACTTTTGAAGCTTATAAACAAACGGTATATCAAACTCTTTATGAAGCTGATACATATCGCCAAGAAAAACAAATTGGCGGTCAAGATGTAGTAATTTTTGGTCATTACGGCCGAGACGATTAAGGAGGTTCTATGAAACTATTAGGAAGTTATAGAAACGGCAATTACACCATTTCTATATTTGACGACGGAACCAAAATCCGTCAAACGAAAGAAGATGAATTTAACGCTGACTTTCCCGAATCCTTCGACTGTAAAATTTGCAATCGTTGTGATATGAATTGCCCACAATGTCACGAAAAAAGCACTTGTGATGGCAAATTAGGAAATCTTAATCGTGAGTTTATTAAGAGCCTAAAGCCATACACAGAAATAGCTCTTGGCGGTGGTAATATTTTAGAGCAACCTGACCTTAATCATTTTCTTGAAGAACTTAAGAAATTAAAGGTTATCCCGAGTGCTACTGTTAATCAGGTACATTTTGAGATATACAAGAATTATCTTAAAGCTCTTACAGATAATGAATTTCTTTACGGATTGGGTATTTCCTTAAATAATCCTACTGAAGAATTTATTTCTAAGGTAAAAGAATTTCCCAATGCAGTAATTCACGTTATTGCAGGACTTTTTACCGAAGAGGATTATAACCAATTGAAAAACAGGGGTTTGAAAATTCTTATACTTGGTTATAAACATTTCGGAAGGGGAGACGGTTATTATGAAAAACATTCTATCGAAATCGAAAATAATATTTCTTGGTTGAAAGATAATCTTAAAAATATCGTTTCAGATTTCGAAGTTGTTTCTTTTGATAATCTTGCGCTCGAACAATTAAATGTTCGCAGCATTATGTCCCTGAAAGAATGGGAAAGTTTTTATATGGGCAATGATGGTAGCCATACAATGTATATTGATATGGTTGAAGGAACTTTTGCTAAAAGTTCAACTTCTATTCAAAGGTATCCACTTATGGATACAATTGAGGAGATGTTTAGAATAATAAAAAGTCAATAACCCATCACTTATAGAAGTGGGGCTTGTGTATAGTATACAAGTCCTTATTGACTACCCTAA
>JBJEGN010000049.1:0-44431 GCA_051875105.1 Candidatus Gastranaerophilaceae bacterium | reverse complement strand
AGAAATGTAGTCCGAACCCTAAAGGTTTGGAAGCACGCGACTTTAGTCGTGTGAGGCTTCACAATCGTGAGGGCGCAAGTTCGAGTCTTGCCATTCGCACCAAATATCCGGGTGTGGGAAAGTTTGGCCTAATCCGCGTGCCTTGGGAGCACGAGACCGCTGGTTCAAATCCAGTCACTCGGACCAATGCGCCTGTAGCTCAACGGACAGAGTAAGGTTTTTCTAAATCCTGAGTTGAAGGTTCAATTCCTTTCAGGCGCTCCATAAGTGCCCTTGTAGTTTAACGGATCAGAGCAGTGGCTACGAACCTTCAAATGTAAGTTCAATTCTTACCAAGGGCGCCACAATAGTTGCAACAGTGGCTCGATTGGATAGGCAGGGGACTGCAAATCCTCTTTAAGATTAACCGTCAAGAATTCTCCTTATTTCAATGAGGAGATGAATTGACCTTATTTTATAATAGGCTAACCATATGTTTGTGTTTTTTTGTCAAGATTTCTTGTTTTTGTTTATTTATGATACAACTATATGTATGAGCAAGAATAATATAATTAAAGCACGAACTTGTGTGTATAATGTAAATTATCACATTGTTTGGTGCACAAAGTATCGCAAGAAAATCTTAGCACCCGAGATAACAAATGAACTTAAACAATTACTGAATGATATCGCAGAAGAAAAAGGCTTTATCATTCAAGAGTGTGAAGTTGGCAACGACGACCACGTTCATTTGTTTGTATCCGCACATCCAAAGATTGCCCCTTCTTATATAGTAAAAATGTTAAAGGGTATATCAGGCAGAAAATTATTTTTAAGTCATCCTGAAATTTCTAAAAATCTTTGGAAGAGCGAATTATGGAACAATAGTTATTATATAGAAACTATTGGTTCCATATCGGATGAAGTGATTAAAAAATATATCGAAAGGCAGTGAATTATGAACAAAACGAACCGTGCATTTAAGTGTCGTATATACCCAAATGTTGAGCAGCAAATTATGTTTTCCAAGACTTTTGGGTGTTGTCGTTTTGTTTATAATAAAATGCTTGAGAAAAAGATTTCTTATTACCAAGAAACCGGGGAAAATTTATCAATCACTCCCGCAGCTCTAAAAAAGGACTTTCCGTTTCTTCGGGAAGTGGACTCTCTGGCCCTTGCTAACTCGCAAATCAATCTGCAAGCTGCGTACAGAAACTTTTTTAGAGATAAGAAAATTGGATTCCCAAAATTCAAAAAGAAATCTTTTGCAGAAAAGTATACTACCAATAACCAAAAAGGCACTATTCGTATCGAAAACGGATATATAAAATTACCCAAAGTTGGTTTTGTAAAAATCAAATTACATAGAAATATTCCCAACGGTTGGAAAATCAAAAGCGTTACTGTTAGTAGAAGTTCTTCGGGTAAATATTATGTTTCAATTCTTTTTGAATTTGAACATAATATACAACCCAAAGAATTAAATGAAAACAGTCCCGCTGTTGGTTTAGATTTTTCAATGCACGATTTGTTTTTATCTTCTGATGGTCAAGTAGCCAATTATCCAAGATTTTATAGAAAATCTTTGGATAAATTGGCTAAGGAGCAAAGAAAACTTTCTCATTGTAAGAAAGGTAGCCAAAACTACCATAAACAAAAAAGAAGGGTTTCTTTAATACACGAGAAGATTACAAATCAACGCAAGGACTTCTTACATAAATTGAGTAGAGAAATAACCAATCTCTACGATATTGTGTGTATAGAAAACCTCAATATGCAAGGAATGTCTAAATCACTAAACTTTGGCAAGTCCGTACACGATAACTCTTGGGGAACATTTATCCAAATGTTGCAATATAAATTAGAATTTACGGGCAAATATCTTATTAAAATAGATAAATGGTTTGCATCTTCACAACTTTGCAACATTTGTGGCTATAAAAACCCTGACACCAAAGATTTATCTGTACGACAGTGGACTTGTCCAAATTGTAACACTCTACACAATAGAGATATCAACGCAGCCGTTAATATTAAAAATGAAGGCTTGCGATTATTGAAAATACAATAATTTCATTATACAAAACCGCAGGGACTGCGGGGTTAGCCTATTGATACTGTAATCATTAGATTACTTGAGTAGGAAGCCCACTATTTCAATAGCGGGTAGTTCACACAGGTTCAATTCCTGTCTGTTGCTCCATCAAAAATATAATTTTGAAATAATTTCATTTTTTTCAAAAAAATGTAATATTCATGCAATGTAACAATTTCAAAACAGCAAATGCCTTTATATGCGGATATGGCGAAATAGGCAGACGCAAGGGACTTAAAATCCCTCGATAGAAATATCGTTCCGGTTCAAGTCCGGTTATCCGCACCAGTTATGGTGAACTCTACCATGCAGCTAATGCAGCAATTCAAAAGAACAGCAGATGTTTGAGATAAGAAAAGTGAGACAGTTTATAGTTCAGATGCACAACAGAGGGCTATAAATGATGCCGAGAGTCGTGAGGCTTGAAGAATTTCGACGGTTTGTTGAGTGTATAATAGCTTGAAGGTGAAGTAATTATACACAAGAGTACGGTAGTTGTGTCGGCTTGGCAAGGGTACTAACCTTGGGCGTCTCCGGCAAAGGAAGACACAAAAACCTTCATTCATATGCAGATTTAGCTCAGCAGGTTAGAGCGCCATCCTTACAAGTTGGAGGTCACAGGTTCGATCCCTGTAATCTGCACCATACGGAGAGGTATCGAAGAGGTCATAACGAGGCGGTCTTGAAAACCGTTGGGTGTAACAGCCACGTAGGGTTCGAATCCCACCCTCTCCGCCATAAAACGCTTGTGTAGCTTAAAAACAATCATCAAGAATTTTCCTTATTTTAATAAGGAGATGAATTGAACTAATTTATTATATAGAACCGCAGGGACTGCGGGGTTAGCCTATTGATACTGTAATCATTAGATTACTTGAGTAGGAAGCCTGCTATTTCAATAGCGGGTAGTTCACGAGGTCTGAGCACCGGTTTGAAAAACCGGAGGATGGTGGATCGTTACCACCCGCAAGCACCATTATCTAAAACGGTCTCATAGTTTAATCGGATAAAGCATTGCCCTGTCACGGCAAAGATACGGGTTCAATCCCCGTTGGGACCGCCATTTTGGAGGTATATATGTATAAATTTGTTGTGGTTTCAGAAACAAAATTACAAGAATTTAAAGATAACTCTGATACAATTATCATAAATGAAAGAGATTATCTTAATAAAGTATTTGAAAATTTAGAAAATGCTTCATTCCACGCTTTACCTTTATCATTTTATGAATTTTTAGGTAAAGTTCATATTGCAATAGAAACTTGTAATGATTTGAAGGCTACAGATAAGGATTTTCTTGTTGTTTTACTTGAACACAGCAAAATGTATACCGAATTGGTTGACAATATTATTTCAACTGTATGTTTTTACAACGAAATACCTTATTCAATAACGCATAATGTATAACCGTATGTATATGCACGCGGTTAAAATTCGGAGGGTTACTCAAGTTGGTGAAGAGGACAGATTGCTAATCTGTTAGTGTCTTTCGGGGCAGCGAGGGTTCGAACCCCTTGCCCTCCGCCATATACAAATGGCGATGTCGTCTAATTGGTTAGTGACACCGGCCTTTCACGTCGGCAATGCTGGGTTCGAGTCCCGCCATCGTCACCATTTCACATTTGTGGAAGTTAGTGTAACGGCAACACGACAGTTTGTGGCACTGCAATTATAGGTTCAATTCCTGTACTTCCACCCATAAATAGGACGTTAGCTTAATTGGTAAAGCATTCGGCTCATAACCGAACAAATAAGGGTTCAACTCCTTTACGTCCCACCATTGGAGGCTGTATGAAAGAAAAATTAACTGTTAATGTAATCGTACAAGAATATAATACATTAAAATCCCAAGTAAAATTTTATTTCTTTTTTAATTTACTTTTGTATTTAATTTGTTTTGCGTGTTTAATCGTTGCTATAGTGCTTATGATGCCTGTCACAAATATAATAATAGGTGTTTTAATCTGCCTTTTACTAATTATGGGTCTTTTGTCTGTATATATAATTGTGCAAGAAACTACAGAAAAATTAAAAAAAATACGTAAAATAAATTCACGAATAAATCAACTACAAGTAGGCGAGTTTACTTTAGAAAAAGACATTTTAAAAGAAAAAATATTAGAAAAGGGCATTGCAAAAGGGTATTTAACTAATTCAAAAGATGTTTTATATTTGACGGAAAAAGAATTTAACGAAGCTGATTCGGGCGCGATTATATACAGAGTAAAATTTGTTGATGCCGAAAACGAATCTGTATACGGTTCGTATTACTTTGAATTCGAATATGATGTGTCAGCATTGCTGACATAAATATGCTGGCGTAGCACAATTGGCAGTGCGCCCGCTTTGTAAGCGGGACGTTGGAGGTTCGAGTCCTCTCGCCAGCTCCATAGAGTGTAGCCTTAAAGAAATAGGGAATTTCAACAGTCTCCAAAACTGTCCGCAACCTGTTCAACTCGGGGCACTCTTGCCATATAATATGAATATAAAGGAGAAAAAAATATGAGTTTATACGAAAACATAAAAATCGAAATTATTAATGGTATGAAAGAAAAGCGTCTTTACCCTGAGAAAAGCGCTTATTATAATGATATAATTGCTGTTTTTAAGTCTGTAAAATCACGAGGCGAATTAATTGCAAAAGAACAAAAAACTGAAATCGGCGACGAAGTTATGTTAAAAGCACTTACTAAGGAGGTAAAAGAGTTGCAACAAACAATTGCCTCTACGCCTGAGTCTTCTGAATTACATCAAACTTCTGTTGCACAATATAATGCAATTAAACCTTATTTGCCGGAAAAAATTTCCGGTGAAAGATTAAAACAGGGTATTGAAGAAATTCTTGTTCAAAATACATTTGAGAATTTTGGTCAGGCTATGAAGTATGTAACGCAAGTATATAAGAATACGGCTGAGCCAAAAGAAATAGCTCAAATACTTAAAGAGTTGTTGTAAAATGGGCAGTTAGCGAAGTTTGGTTAAACGCGGCGGACTGTAAATCCGCTCCCAAAGGGTTCTGTGGTTCAAATCCACAACTGCCCACCACAAATGGAAGTTCCTGATAGAGGTTAACGAAAGGTAATAAGAACGCGCGATAACTTATTACTAAGTAATTGTTGTAAAAAATATTCGAAAGTGCAAATCTTTCAACTTCCGCCAATAAGGTATAAGATGTTTGTGAGTTTAAGCCTTTCCTTGAAAAATCTAAAACTCACTTGTATGCAGTAGTAGTTCAATTGGTAGAGCCCCTGCCTTCCAAGCAGGATGTTGCGAGTTCGAGCCTCGTCTACTGCTCCAATTTGCGGTAATGCGCAGCCGCCTCGTTAGGAACCGGCCTTCACAGCCAATACGAGAAACACTTAACACCTCTATCCCCACCTATGATTACTTGCGAGGTGCATAGGCAGTTCATAGTTTTGTAATAGCTATGCGTTAGTTTGGGAATTATGTGCCCCATGAGTGAAAAAGTTGGCTTTACATATTCCTCGTTAGCTCAGTAGGTAGAGCAAACGGCTGTTAACCGTTGGGTCGCTGGTTCGAGTCCAGCACGAGGAGCCATAAAGAGCAAATTAATGAGAACTAAAAGCACAAAACGATATACTACTTCATTAGTAAGAACCAATGCAATGTTTTTGTCAAACAGAGTAAGTCTAAAAGTTATTTCTAATGTGGGTTTTGCTTAACAGTACTGTGCAATACTGTGAGTCCGCCCTGAGTCGTTTGTAAACAGTTAGCCTTTTTAGAGGCAGAGCATTAAATATTAATGCTCAACCACAATTTTTGTATAAATATACCAGAGTAATGCAGTGGTTAGCAGGCAAGCCTCATAAGCTCGCAATCGTCGGTTCAAATCCGACCTCTGGAACCAAGTGGTGTTTCACCACTATATAGCAAAGCAAAAACAGATTGTATTATTGGTATTTTTCAGTTTTGCCAATATTTTGTTTTATTTGACGGTAAACATAATTATCTGTTTCCCATTTTTTAGGTAAGGAAAAGCCACCTTTTGGGTGGTTTTTTCTTTTTATTTTTATTTTCTGATAAAATTATATTGTTATGTTTTTTTTACATATTTTTTTTATATTTTTATTTTTTTTAAAAGGAAGGAAAAATAATTATGAGATTTGAATTTGAAAATGAAATCGAGGCAAAGCCAAATAAGAAACCAATCAATTTAAAAAAGTATATCATCTTAGGTGTGATTGCTTTAATTACAATTGTGGTATTTTTGTGTTCTTACACGATTGTGCCAACAGGCTATACCGGCGTAAGAACAACATTGGGGCAGATTTCAGAGCAAGTATGTTCTAATGGTTGGAATTGGAAGATTCCGTTCGTACAGACAATAAACAAGGTTAACAATAAACAGCAAGATATTGTTATTTCGGACGAAGTTTGGTCCGAAACAGACAAAAGAACTGCTGTTTGCTATAAGGATATTACGGTGACTTATCAGATTTCACCGGAAAAGTCTGCTTGGATATATGCGAATGTGTCCAATTATAAGGATTGCCTGATAACAACGGACCTTGTTTCTTCGGGCTTAAAATCAGCTTCAAAAACATTGAGCGATGAAGATTCAACCAATCGTTCTATTATTGAGCCTAAGGCTAAGGAAGAAATCCAGCGCGTATTTAATGAAAAGTACGGCGAAAACACTGTATTAATTAACCGTGTAACGATTAACAGTGCGGATTTCGAAGAGGCTTACAATCAAGCAATTGCGGATAAGCAAAATGCCCAGATTGCGGCTGAAAAGCAGGCTATTGATAACCAAAAGGCTATCGATCAGGCAACTGCAGAAGCCGAAGCAAAGAAGATTGCCGCACAGGGCGAAGCTGACGCAAAAGAAATATTAAACCAAACTATTTCTGAAAAGACACTTCAAGAGAAGTGGCTTGATAAGTGGAATGGTCAGTTGCCACAGTACGTTGGCGGTGACAATAGTTCCGTAATGTTTGGTTTCGGCGCTACTGAATAAGATACAAAAGGAGGTAAGGCATATGAGTAGAAGCTATAAACATATTCCTTACTGCGGAATGGCTAAACAAAACAAAAGATTAGCCAATAAGCGTGTGCGTCGGGTTTTACGAGCAGAAGAAAATAATTGTAATCACTGCTATTACAAGCGTCTTTATGACTCTTGGGAAATATGTGATTATTACGATTTCTGCTCATGGGAGGAATACTGGCGCACAACGATATTGTTTTGGGAACGGTTTGGCAAATTATACGGCGAACCATTTCCCGATAAAAAACAAACTTACAGGGAATATAAAAAAGCCTATGTAAGAAAGTAATAAGACAAAAGCAGGGCTTGCGCTCTGCTTTTTTTGTTTTGTGTTATTTTTCTGTTATAATTTACTTATCAAAAATATTAAAGAAAAGAGGATTTTTTTATGAATTATAAAATTACCGGTGCTCCACTTCCTGTTGTTACTTGTACATTAGAACAGGGAGAGGCTATGAAATGTGAAGCAGGCTCAATGTCTTGGATGACTCCAAATATGCTTATGCAAACTTCGTCTAATGGCGGATTTGGAAAAATGATTTCAAGGTCTTTTACGGGCGAAAAACTTTTCCAAAATGTATATACTTGTCAACAAGGACAGGGAATAATTGCATTTGCTTCGAGTTTTCCGGGCGATATTGTACCCGTAAAAATCGAACCTAATAAAGCCGTTGTTTGTCAAAAGTCAGCTTATTTAGCTTCCACTATGGGCGTTGACCTAAGTATTCATTTTCAGAAAAAGTTTGGTTCGGGCTTATTTGGCGGAGAAGGTTTTATTATGCAAAAACTTTCAGGCAATGGTGTAGCATTTTTAGAGGTTGATGGAAGTGCTACAACATATACTCTTGCTCCGGGGCAACAAATGATAATTGATACCGGCTATTTGGTTATGGCTGATGAAACTGTAAAAATTGATATTCAATCAACCGGTGGTCTTAAAAATGCTCTCTTTGGCGGAGAAGGGTTATTTAATACCGTTGTAACCGGTCCGGGTAATATTGTTTTGCAGTCAATGCCTATTTCTGCTACTGCTATGACAATAGCTCGTTACATACCTTCAAGTAATTAGAATATCGGTTATATTGCAAGGAGGGGGTTTCCCTCCTTTTTTCGTTTCTGATATAATTATTTTGTCTAAAATGATGCAGAAAGGGGCTGATAAAAATAAAAAGACTTGTAATAGCTGAAAAAACAAAGGCTGCTAAAGCTCTTGTTGCGGGACTATACAAAAAAGATTTTCAGTTTGTAGAGCCATATAAAAAATTTAAACCACCTAAATCGAAAGCCGGATATTTTGAAGCTGATGACGTTATTATTGTATATGCAAGCGGACATTTATTACGACTTAAAACTGTTGAAGAATATTTAGGTCTTCCTGCAAGTCCGAGAAATTATGATTGTTTGCCGTTTGTTCCTAAAAATTTTGAACTTATTGTTAATGAAGATGAATTTGCACAGGTACAATTTAGAATAATTTCTGAACTTGTAAAGCGTAATGATATAAATGAGATTGTACATTTTGGGGACCCTGATAATGAAGGAGAATTAATTATTAGAGAAATGCTCTCATATCTCGGTAATAATTTACCTGTTAAAAGATTATGGTGTAATTCTATGGTTCCCGAAGTAGTTGCTGAGGCTTATTATAATCTTGAAGATGATAAAAAGTATACTAATATATATTTACAAGCATTGGCGCGACAAAGGTTTGATTTCTTATGGGGAATAAACATTTCTCGTTTTCTTACTAAAAAAACACACGAGAATTTCCCGGCTGGGAGAGTTTTAGTCCCGATTGTTAAATATATTTACGATAGAGATAAAGAAATTGATGAATTCTGTTCTGTTACTTCGTATGGATTAAAGGCTAATGTCACAAAAGATGATTGGTCGACAAATACCGTTAATATAACTCCAAAAGTAAATTTCCCTGATAAAGAACAAGCAGAAACTCTTGCTTCACAATTAAATAAATTGCCTAAGGTTGTTGCTTCTTTTGAAAAAAAGAATAAAAAGAAATATCCTAAGAAATTATTTAATTTAAGTTCTTTTCAAAGTCAATTCAATAAAACCTGCGGTTGTGATTTAAAGACTTCATTAGAAACAGTTCAAAAGTTATATGAAAAAGGTTTTACTACTTATCCTCGTACTTCTGTTGAATATTTAAGTTCTAAAGAAGTAGGGGAAATGGAAAGGGTAATTACAAAATTAAAGGCGGCAGGGCATACTGCTTTACAATTTACTTCCAAAGCTCCTGTTTTTAATGACGAAAAATGTATCGGTGGACATACTGCCTTAACAATAACTACAAAAATTCCAACTGAAAATGACGTTAATGATATGAGTGATTTGGAAAAACAAGCTTATTGTATGATACTAAACCGAACATTGTCTAATTTCTGCGAACCACTTGAATATTTGGAATCAAAGGTCGTTATTGAATGTGGGGAATATACTGTACAAATAATTGGAAATAAATTAATATCGGAAGGATTTTCTATATACGAAGAAACACCTTTGAAAGACCAAATTCCAAGTTTTTCTATTGGTGAGAATGTAGATATTAATTTCGTAGCAAATGAGCAAGAAACGGCTCCTCCGCCTAAAATAACGCCTGAATTATTATTAAAATTTCTTGCTAATCCTTACCAAAACGAACTCAAAGATATAAATAAAGAAGATGACACTTTTTATTATAATCTTTTGAAAACCGGTGCTACTCTCGGAACAGAAGCTACTACGGCTCAAATAGTTGAAAATGCACAAAAATACGGATATATTGTTTTAAAGAAAAAAGCTTTTTCGATAACTGAAAAAGGTATAGCCTTTATCAAGTTATTAGACACTTTTGGTGTTAATTTATATAAAGAGAAAAATATCGAAATGAATATGGAAATAACAGCAATCGGAACAAAAGCGTATCTTTTAGAAGAAAGTAAACAAAAAATCGCTGCTGAATTACAAGACATTGTTGTACGTAATGAAAATTCTAATGTTGTAATAAATGCTGATTTGTTTAGTGACAGTCTTGGGGTTTGCCCAAAATGCGGCGAGCCGGTTGTTGAAAAGAAAAACAGTTATCAATGTGTTAATAAAGATTGTAAGTTTTTCTTATATAAAGAAGACAAATATTTTAAGAGCTTTGGAAAAACTATAACGCCAAGTATAGCTAAATCTTTATTGAACAAAAAACAAGTAAGACTTAATAAACTGAAAGCCAAGTCCGGTAAAGAATATTCAATAATTATATCCGCTGATTTTTCCGGCGAATTTCCTAAATATTCAACAAGTTTTCCTAAGAATAGGAGGTAATATATTTTGGAAAATAAAAAAAATAAATCTGTGATTAATGTTTTTCTCATAATTGGTATTTCTATTGTTTCCGTATTAATTATCATTTTATCTATATCACTTACAAGCAATATTTCATTGTTGCAAAAAAGCGGGGAAAATGTTAATATTGGAGAAAATAATGCGGTTGCAGAAGCAACTATTGCTCCCGAAAATTTATTTAGAGAATATCAAGTAGAAAATTACACACTTTCTTTAAGTGAAGATGGCGTATACCAACTTAAAGAAACTTCTGTACCTTATACTTTTTCGGGTGGTTATATTTATAAACACGGGGAAGAAATTTTAGACCTCTATACTAAAAAAGATTTATTACAGATTGGAATAAATCCTAAAAAAATAAATATGGAAAACCTTTATGCTATAAAAGCAGATTACGGCGAGCACACAATACCGGGCGGAACTGAATATTATAACAGTAATATTCACGAAGCTAACGATAATTCCTTTTATTTCTTTATATATTTTAAAAGCAGTGAAGATAAAACTTTTGTTGGAGTAAATGCTCCAGAAAAAATAAAAAATATTAATTTTGAGCGTTCGTTTTTCTAAAAGGGGAGGGGAAATGAGTGAAAAATAAAAAAACTAAACAACCAATTAATTTTGAAACAACTCATCAGCCTAACAAATACAGAGGTAATAAAAATGTCATAGTCGTAATATGTGCTATTGCATTTGTTGCAATTGTTGCGGGAATTGTAATAAGTATTATCGGTAGTAAGGCTACTGAAGGCAAAATTAATTATACCGAATATACTACATTGACCGCAAAAGCCGGAGAAGAATATACATATGTAGACGAAAACGGTAATGAGTATGATATAAAAGAAGACGGTATGTACTGTCAAACTGACTTTGGATATATTAAAGTTGAGTATAACGAACCATTGCCTAAATATAACGCATATTCGTATATTTTACCAAGTGGAGCTTGCTTTGAGTTTAATCTTAATAAAGATAATACATATACTTACACCGCTACTTATGCAGACGGAACCGGTTTTACCGCAAGCGGAGATTACACATTTCAATTTGGCATAAAGCCTTCTTTTGCAGCTTTACAAATAACTGACAAGCAAGAGTTTTCCGAAGCATTTCTTTTCGCTTCCGAAGCTCTTAATCCTAATGATTTATTTGTCGTAACACTCAATAAAGATAAAATAACATATTTTGATACTACGGGAGCGGAGGTAACATATAATCAAGAAAACGCAGGGAATACTTTTGACGGTTTTCTTGACGAAACTTCCACTGTAAGACAACCTTCAAGCGATGTGTTAGATGAATTAGTTATTTATTTATATGTTGACGAAGAAGGGGTTACTCGTGCTTGTGCATATGATACCGTCAGTCAATTATTATTCAACGAAAATAACATAAATGGACAAATTTCCGTTGCAACAGAATAGGAGGGGTATATGAGTTCTGAACAATATGAAAAAATAAAAACCGAAGTTACAGGACGTATGAACAGTAAACGCTTTGTGGCTTTGTTAATGATAATGCTATCAGCTATTGCTTGTGTTTATATAGGTGTTAAAACAACTTCATATTATTTGTTAGTTGTTTTTGGGGCTTTAATTATTTATTATGTATATGAGTTTTGTTCGTATACTTCTTTGCTTAAAAAACAAAATTACATTATCGCAGAACTTACTTGTGAAGAGTCACAACGCTCTCACTTAGGTTATGATATGGTTTCAAGTAAAATTTTTCGATTTAAAATAAACAGAATTAATAATGAGCCTGCAAAAGCCTTTTATAATAAATGGAACAAAGAACACGAGTTAAAAAATGTTCCTCAGTTTGATGATGAAACAGATTTACAATTTACGAATGAATTAAGAATATCGGATTTGTCGGCTAAAAGACGTGAAAATAATCAGCGTTTTCATTCAGGTGATAACATTTACGCGATTTTCCTTACCAATAATAAAAAACCGCTTACATTTACTAATGCCCCATTATTGTTCACGGGGAATATTACTAAACAAGAGGATTCGGAGGAAAAATCCGAATAAGTCTTCGGTGCGTATAAACAGCCGTGCCGTTCCTGCTTGTGGGAAGCTTAAATATACACAAGAGTGGCCCTGATTAGGGGAGGAATACTAATCTGCTGTTTTAAGCCGCTTTTGCGGCTTTTTCTTTTTATCTTTGTTTTTTGATACAATTAATATATAAGTAAAAACTCCCTCACATACTATTATGTTTTTGGGGGCTTATATTTTTTTTGTTTTTAATATAAAGGAGGTGGAGCCTCAATTGCAAAAAGAATGTATTTTTCTCGTAGAATATGTTGGACAGGTTCACAAGAAAAATATTTGCATAGTTTCTCCTCTCAATCTTAAAAGGAGAATAATATTTAAAGCCAAAAAACTCCCAACGGTTTCCGGCTTAGCAATAAGAGCTTTTGGTAGCTTTAATAGTGAAGGAAATGTCTTTTTTGCAGAAGATTGGCAAATTGAAATGTTGCCTGAAAAATCTGTATTTTTAGCTTACGCTAAAACATTTCCGCATATTGGAGCAAAAAAAGCTCAACAAATTTATGAAAAGTTTGGCGCTGATTACGGGGTTTTTTTGAGTGAAGAAAGAATGCGTCTTTTTTCTAAACATTATAAAGAAATCGTCGCTTTTGCTCAAGAGAACATTAAACGCCAAATGGATACCCGTTTGATTGATAAATTATCAACATTTGGTGTTATTCCTAACGGAAAAATTCCGTTAATAGCCAAGACGGTATCTTTTGAAGCTTTTGAAGAAAACCCGTTTATATTAATGGACGTAAAGGGTGCTAAAACGGGCTTTCGCATTTGCAATTCAATTGTTTTACAAATGCAAAAAAGCGAGCCTAAATATTTAGTCTCGCAAGAACGCCTAAGCCGTGGCGTAGAATATGTTTTACACCAATCATTAAAACAACGAGGAGATACATATATCACGGCAGATAAGCTTATATATAATTCCTTGAAATTCCTTAATGAAGGTGTTGTAAGAAAGAAAAATCTTGTAACCCCGGATAACATTAAGAAAACCATTAATGTTTTGAGAAAAAAACATATTCTAAAAGCTGAAAAAACTACTGACGGTGAACTTCGGTTTTATGACGCTTTCTATTATGACTGTGAAAACTTTATTGCTGACGAGGTTTACAGATTAATGAATAAAAAACCTCCGAAAACACAAAAGCTTAAACTACAAAGAATTATAAGTGAGTTTGAACAAGAAACTCATTTTAATTTAGCAGACAGTCAAAAGTTAGCCGTAGAGACTATTGCAAACAGTAATATTGCTGTTATAACCGGTTCAGCGGGTACAGGGAAAACTACTGTATTAAGAGCTGCACTTTTCACACTAAAAAAAATGGGTGTAAAAAAGATAACCTTGGCGGCTCCGACAGGACGAGCGGCAAGAAGAATGACCGAATCAACCGGACACTCTGCTTCAACATTGCATAGTTTATTACATTTAGGTATTGAAGACGAAGACACAGATTTAGTTGATGTATATGTTAGTGATGATAAAATTGACACAGAGGTAATTTTTATTGACGAAACCTCTATGTGTGACATTTCTATCATATATAGGTTGTTTCAAAAATTGCCACCTGATGCGAGGGTGTTTTTCATAGGCGACCCCGAACAGCTTGAGAGTGTTGGCTCAGGTAATGTTTTGCACGATTTGATTGAAAGCTATTGTTTGCCTGTAATAAAGCTTAAATTTATTTACAGACAAGCAAAAGATTCAAAAATTATTTTGAATGCTCAAAAGATTTTGAAAAATGATGATAAATTGTTGACAGGAACGGATTTCGAAATAATTAACGAGTTGGAGCCTGAAAAAGTTCAAACAAAAATAGCACAAATTTACAAAAGATTATATAATCCAAATGATATATTAACGGTTCAATGTATTTGCCCTGCAAGGCGCGTAGGATTGCTTGCTTCTAATCAACTAAACAAGGTTGTCCAAGAGGCAGTAAATCCCCATTCTACGGGTTCTGAGACACCGTTTAAGGCAAATGGATTTAAATTTTTTGTGAACGATAAAATCATTTGTTCAAAAAACACCGATATCATAAAAAATGGTGATATGGGTGTTGTAACGGCTGTTACTTCGGTGACAATGACGGCTATGTTTGACACAGGCGAAGAAGTTTTCAATTACGACCGAGCAACAGACCTTGGCATTATTCTTGCATATTGTATTTCAGTCCACAAAGCACAGGGGTCAGAGTTTGATACCACAATAATGCCTATTGTTGAAGAAAACAAAAGCATGCTCAAAAAGAATCTGTTCTATACTGCCGTTACGCGAGCAAAAAAGAAAATGATTTTAGTCGGGCAACCTGAACAAATTTCTTCGGCTATACGGAACAATAAAGTCGTGTCGAGAAATGGAAATCTCAGGAACCGCATAATAAGAAAATTTAAAACGGGTTGATTTTTCGGCCCGTTTTTTCTTTTTTTCTCGGAAATGTGATATTCATGAATTGAAAGACTTAGAAGGAGGTAAAGTTTATTTATAATGTTTCAAACAATAGGGAAAGAGGTTGATACCAATGATTTTGAATACTTATATAAAAAATATTCTCGTTTGTTAAAATGTATAATTTCGAAAATCATCACTAATAAAGATGATATTGAGGATTGTTTACAAGAAACATTTTTATATGCAATAGGTCATAAAACAAAGCTTGATAATATTCAGGAAGATAAGGTAAAAAATTATCTTGCTACAATTTGTCACGGCTTAGCTGTAAATAAATACAGAAAAAACCAAAAGGAAATAGTTTACGACTTCGACAGTGAAACTACAGAAATTATGCCTATTAAAGAAGATGCTAATGTTAATGAATTGTCGCTAATAATAGATAAACTTTCCGACAAAGATAGAAATTTCTTTTATTTAACCTATATTTATGGGTATACAAGTGAAGAAATAGCGTCTTTATACGGAATAAAAAGCTCTTATGTCAGGAAAAGACTTCAAGTTTCTCGTAATTATTTAAGAAGGGAGTTGTCCGATTATGAGCAAAAATAAAAAGAAAAAAACAAATAATGAAAAAGCAAAAAATACTCAAAACAATGATTTTGTTTCTGTCGAAGAGGCAAAAATTTTCACGCAAGCTGCTTTATCTTCTCAAAACCGTTGGCTAAAAGACAATGAAAAATCTTCGGATTTGTTTAAAAAAACAAAAAAAAATAATATAAAAAAACACAGAGTTGAATTTAAAACCCTTTTATCCGTTGCGGTTATTATTAGTTTTTTACTGGCTTTTTCTTCCGCAATATCTGCGTATAATAAAGTGCCTGTAAAAGTGAGAGATTATAATAATCATTACGTTTATTTAACATTATCCGAGGCCGTAAAAAACAAACTAAATCCACCGGAAGAATTAGGGAGTTATGAAAACACCCCAAAAAATAATACTTTTTCTGTACAAGCTCCGGAAAATTGGGGTTGCTATGAAAATGTTTCTACTGATAATGCTTCCATACAAAGATTTTATTACGGTCATGAATATGTCAATATTGTAAAATATAGCATTCCTAACATAAATATAGATACAGAAGAATATGATTACTTATTAGAAACAGACGAAAAGGAAATCTATCAAAAGGACGGTGAGTATAAAGTTATTGTAAGATTAGAGAGTGGTGTTTATATTATTGACAGTAATTCTACTCTTGAAATCATCGACGAATTTATAAAAAATATAAATTAATTTTCACAAATCAAAGTTTTAAAACGATATTATAAATGAAAGCGAAGGTTATGTTATGAGGAAAATTAAAAGATTTAAGAATATTGCAGCATTAATTCTTTCGGTATTAATGTTGTTAGGTTGCGATAAAGTAATGGCATATACGGAAGCACCTATTGAAAATGAATCCGTTATTACACAAGCTCAAGAAATATCAGCACAACCGTATTATGTAAATATATCGAGCATTGCCGGTAATATTTACATAAGTGGTGTAAAAGTTTATCTCAATACCACGGTTGTTGCAAAAAATTCAAATAGCAATATTGCAGTTACGCAATATTTGGAAAGAAAAGACGGGAGCAGTTATACAATAGTTGACTATTGGAGTGACTCTTGTACCGGTTCTATTCTTGAAATGAACAACTCAAGGCTTTGTAATGTGCTTAAAGAATACAGACTAAGGGCGGTTGTAACTGTTGGAACAGAAAAAACCACCATTTATCGTTACCTGTAACCACTCTGCACGGAAAACCCGTTTATAGCTTTGTGGGGGATTGCTTTTAAAGAAATTCCGTTAGGATAAAAAGCTAATTATAAGTTATTTTGCATCCACGACAATTAGTGTTTCGCTTCGTCTGTATTTTTTAGCGTCTTGTTGAAAAACAAGGCGCTTTTTTTTATTTTTTTTGAAAAATGTAGTATTCATGTATTGAAAGGAAGTGTTTTTATGGTTTTAGACATCAGTCTTACCTCGGACTTAACGCGATTTTATCCAAATTGGGTAGAAAAACGATTCGAAGACGGTTTTTTTGCCATTGAAACGGCAAAAACAAATCATATTTATGAACTTTCTCCTAAAAATTTTGAATTAATAGTTTTTGAAACGAAAAATCCATACAATTTGCTGAAATTAGCTCCAAAAATTAAAAATAAAGGTTTTAAATTGTTATTTGTTATAACTATAACCCCTTATGATAATACCGTTGAGCCCGGGCTTGATAAAAAAGAAGTGTTTGCTTCACTTAAAGAACTTTCAAAAGAATTTGGCAAAGAAACAATCGTGTGGAAATACGCACCAATTATTATTAACAGCGAATTTTCAGAAGATTATCATTATAAAAAGTTTGCGGGAATGTGTAAAAAGTTAAAACCTTATATAAGTGGTTGCGTATGTGATTTTGTACAACCTTATACACCCCCTGTTCATTCTTCATTATATGTGCCTGAAATTTCTTTGGAAAAGAAAAAAGAAATTGCATTACGATTTCAAAAAGTCATAGAAGAAAATAACATACATTTATATAAAAATAAGGATTTATTAAAAATAAAGCTTAAAGAAATTTGCTCTTTGTCTGTTTCCGACGATATTCCTGTTCTTGATATGGGATTACCTTGTACTTGCAAAGGAAATTGTGAATATTGCAATAGCGAGGGAAATAGGCCATTAGAAAGAAAAACAGACTGTCATATCAGTTCTCCTTTGCTTATAGGAAAGGTTGACACAACTAAAAAACATGTTAAGAAAAGACCAACTGCTTTGGTTTAGTTTTAACTATATGATATAATTATTTTGTAGTTATTTTTATGAAAGCAGTTATTAACATAGCTGCTTTATTTTTTTAATTTAACTATTAATCTTAAAAGGAGGAATTGTATGAAAACAATCCAGACCTTTAATCCCAAGGATTTTTTAGAACTTGGGAACGGTCCTTCTACTGTTGGTTCAAACGGAGAAACTATTCCGGGTGAACAAATAGCTTATCTACCAGCAAAAGCCAGACTGGCTTGGTTTAATGCATATTGCGAAGAACAAAAAAAGGAATATGCACTCACTTCAAAGTATGAAGTGGTTGGCGCGATGATAATCGTAACGGCTACTTTGGCTGAAAGGGTGGGAAACGAACTTATTCCTATTGCTACCGGTTTAGCTTCTCAAAGTTTCGCTGTCGATAATCAAGCGGCGGCTGTTGAAATTGCAGAAACAAGAGCAAAAGCTCGCTGTTTGGGCGCAGCAGGTTTTACATTACTGGAAGAAAAATCTTCTATCAATGATGAAGGCGAGACTCCGGTAGACGGTGCGTTAATTAACCGTCGAACTGCTACGTCCACAACTATAACTACAACCACAGGCACAGGCATAGCTAACTCTGTTGAAGCAGAAACTCCTACCCCTCCCAAAAAGAAGAGAGGTAGACCTAAAAAGGTCAAGGAACCTGTTGAACAGCCTGTTGTAGTAGCTGAAAACCCGATGGTACAAGAAACTATCACCGAACCGGAAACAACTGAAGAAGAATTCTTCCCTATTCCGGAACTGCCTAAACTTCCGGACCTTGTTCCGACAGTGGACGAGGAGGATTTAAAAAAATGCCTTCTTGCGTTTTTCCCTTACGGAAGATATAAGGGAGAACAGGTTATCGACTTGATTGATAATCCTGCGTTTGCTCAAACTATCGAAAAAATGTCGCAAACAAACTTTGCAGGCATTATGGTAAACGATAGTTTATCTGTAAACACCCTTATTTCTACATTAAAGGAAGGTTTGCAAGAAAATAATAAACCTTTCTTAAAAGAGGTTGCAAATAAATTAAGGGGGTAAAACTTAATGGCTTACACCTTAAGGCAAATTCCTTTTTTAGTTGATAATATACCGCTTCAAGTATATGCCGAAGATACGCTTGGCATTACAGAGTGGAAACAAAGAGGGGAATATATTAAGCCTGACATAAAATTTGCGGCACCTGACGCAAATGACTTTTCAAGCTTAAGTATAAATTTGTCAGAAAACTTCTTTAAGAGATTTTCAGGCAAAGGTCGTACTCCGAAAGGCAATATTGTGAATTTTATAATGAATGTACACGATGTTGACAAAGAAACGGCTCAAAATATTCTGCTCGACTACGCTAATTTATACTTTTCGGATTTGGCTGACCGAAAAAATTTGGTAGCCAGAGCAAAAAAACCAACCACCGTTAAGGTTGATAAAGAGTTTAAGCTTCCGCTTCCATATTCCAATAACAAAAGGGTTATTGATTACCTTTTGGATTGCAGAAAACTTAATAGAGAAGTTGTTTTTTATCTTATTAAAAATGATTATCTTTATCAATCAATAGACGGAAAGTGTGTATTCGTTTCTTATGAAGACGATGTACCTATTTTCGGATGTGTTCGCGATACAAACTGGAATAAGCGCATTACATACGGCGTTAAAAACAGTAAAGTTGAGCACGGTTGGTTTTTAAAAGGAGAGGTAAACAAACAGGCTTCTAATAAACTTGTGGTAACAGAAGGTGTTTTAGACGCATTATCGTTTGCAAGTCTCGTTGATTTAAAAGGCAAGGAATTTGATTTTTTGCAATATAATTTACTTGCTCTGACGGGTTGTGAAAAACTGATGTGTATTGAATATCAGTTAAAACAAAACCCGCATATTAACGAGCTGTATTTGGCTTTTGATAATGATAAAGCAGGAAATACAGCTTTAAAGAAGACCAAAGACCTGCTTGATGATATTGGATATTCAGGCAAAGTTCATATTGTAAAAATAACAAATGGCAAAGACCTGAATGAAGAATTAAAATTCAGGAAAAAGCAGAATTTGGCTTCGTAAAAAAATATGTTATAATTATTTTATTATTCATTATAACTTTTTTATTTTTTTAAAAATTTCCAAGGAGGAAATAATATGAATATTGTTGCATTGATGGGAAGACTTACCTTCGAGCCGGAGCTTCGTAAAACTCCGAGCGATGTTTCCGTTATTCGCTTTCAGCTTGCGTGTGACAGAAATTACACACCAAAGGGTGCTGAAAGACAGACGGACTTTATTGACTGCATTGCTTGGAGACAGACAGCGGAATTTATTTCCCGCAATTTCCATAAAGGCTCTATGATTGCAGTTGAGGGTGCTCTTCAAACAAGTAATTACACCGACAAGAACGGTAATCAGAGAAAGCAGGTAGAGGTGCTTGCTAATAATGTTTCGTTCTGCGGTCCAAAGGGCAAGTCGGAATCTACTCCCGCAGGAGGGTATGAACAACCCGCTCCGAGTTACGCAAACCCGGAAGGCGGAGATTTCGAAGTCATCGATGATGACGACGATTTGCCGTTCTAATAAATAAAAGTCACCTTCGGGTGGCTTTTTCTTTTTATTTTTATTTTCTGATAAAATTTAATTATAAGTCTTTTATTCCAACTTCATAATGTGAAAAATGTAGTTGGATTTTTTTGTTTTTTATTTTGAATATTATTAAGGAGGAAAAAATAAATGGCAAAAACCATTTATAAGAATTATCTAAAGAAGGCTTTTGGAGAAAAAGTATCAAATGTCTCCAAAGTTATTGAAAGCACTTTTATTACAGAAGTGCAAAACAAGGACATAGAAGCAAATATTTTCAGCAATAAAGAACAATACATTGCTGAAATTTATAAAGGAAACAAGACTTACAAGGGTACATTTGATACCAAAAGTCAAAAGTTTTCGTTTTCTGAAAATCTGCCTTCGGCAGAAGATTGTAAATATGCATACATTACATATTACATTATTATTTTAGAGCATAAACAACAGTTTATGCCTTTGGACTTATCTGTTTTAGAGGATAACTCCAAGACAGAGGCTTGGGCAAGATATTCAAAACCGCAAAATGTTTCTGACTTTGTTCTTGTCAGAAGTTATGGCTCGCATAAACCTGAGTTAAAAATAACTTCAACAGAAGATTTTTCAAAACTCGATCCGGAAGAATTTAAAATTCGTTCAGCTGATTCTTATGATGAAGTTGAGACCGAACGAATTGAGCAAAATACTCTTGTTGAAGGCTTTGTCCCGGTTAAGGAAGATGTTATGCACCTTAAAAGGCTTGTAGCGTCTATTAAACAAAAGGGACAGGCTCCTTCATTCTTCTACTACGGACCTGCCGGAACCGGTAAATCTGAAACGGGAAAGTATTTTTCGATGATGACCGGTATTCCATATACATTTGTCACTTGTTCAGCAATGACAAATGAAGGTGATTTGCGTGGTAAGCCTTCTAAGTTGAGTCAAAACGGCTCAATGGTTAAGCTCGTCAAAAGAGTTTTGAAAAACTTCTACAACCGAGAAATCAAGACAGATGATATTGACTCGGATGAAATTGAGTATAATCAAACCGAGTTAGTATTGGCTTGCCAAAAGGGCTGGATTATAGAGGTCCAAGAAGCAGCACATATTATTGATGCAGGCACGCTTGGCTTCTTGAACTGTACCCTCGACAGTAATAGGGTGTTGACTTTGCCAAATGGCAAGCAAATTAAAATCCACCCAAATACAACATTTATTTTTACAACAAATGTTAGCTACGAGGGTTGCAACCCATTTAATCTGTCTTTGTTGTCTCGTATGACTTACACAAGACGCTTTGACAAGATACCGCAGTCTGAACAAATTAAAAGAGTCCAGTCTGTAACAGGTTGCGACGACATTATGGCCGTAACTAAGGTCGTACAAGCTGTTGAAGAGGTTAATAACCTTATTGTCGATAATGACATTTCACAGGGTATTTGTGACCTAAGAAGTGCCATTGACTGCATTAACGATTATATGTTAATGGGTTGCTCACTTCGTGAGTCTGCAAAACAGACAATCGAAGATAAAGCTTGTATTGAACCGGGCTATGAGGAAGCAATCAGCCTCAAGCTGGATTCAATTTTATGCTTTTAAGGAGGCAAAATGAACAAGGACGAAAAAAAATATCTGAGCCAATGTTTTAATGAAAAAAAAGCTTTTGACTCATTCATTGAGAGTCTGCAAGATGTTGCAGACTCTTCGATGATTTATTATGGCTTCCCGACTGTTCCAATAAAAGCAAGTTGGGATTCGGAAAAACCAAAAGTGGCTTTTGTCAATGACAAGTTCTGCTATCTTAACTTAGATAGTCCACTTGTCAAAGGGCTACCTTTTAACGCCCGAAAAAAGTGTATTGTTGGTAAAATGGTACACGAGATTTTTGGGCATTGGTTACATACCGATTTTTCAATATTTGAGAAAATCAAAGAGGTAACCTACTACAACAACCTTTTTAAGCAGACAAAGAATTATTCTGCTATTCAAAAGGTTTACAAAACCCCTAATAAGAAAGAAATATTCGACGACTTATTTTTAAACTTTCATAATATTGTGGAAGATCCGGTCGTTGAATATTTGGCTACTAAAAAATATCCGGGCTTCCAAGGATATGTAGATTATCTCGTAAATAGATTACGCGATGATATGCAATTTAACAAAGATAATGAAATAGAACTTGTTATGTCATTAACTTTGGCAAAAGCTCGGAACTGCTTTCCAAAAGAATACGAAACAGAATATCCTGAATTTAAGCAAATAGGATATTTTGATGATATTTCGCAATTGCCAGCGCCAAAAGATAGGGTGGACGCGACTGTGAATATTATGGATATTCTTTGGAAGTATTTAGAGCCTTTATTTGAACAGGAAAATCAAAACCAATCCGATAAAGGTGAAGGAGAAGGTTCCCCTGATGGCTCTCAAAACGGAACCGGTTCTGGCAGTAATTCAGGTTCAGAATTATCTGAACAAGAAAAATCCGCAATTGCACAGGCGCTAAAGGAAGCTCTCGAAAACGATACTTCTTATGGTAAGCGCCAAGGGGAGCCTGTTGTGGGACACAACAAACAAGACCAAACACAGCAAGGAACAGAAAAAGAACAAAAGGCTGAAGAGAAAAACACGGACGCCGGTTTATCTTCGATTTATAGTAAACTTGAAAAAGAAGTTGCTAAAAATAAAGAAGATATAATCAATCAGCAAGCCGGTTCTATGAATAAAGACGAACTGGCTCGTAAAACGACTGAATTTCATGTAAGAGAATTTGCCAACCAAGGTGATTGGGAACATTCGTATGAAATAAGATCGGGCTTCAGTAAGACTTCTTATGTTGCTTCTCAGCAACAAAAATCTGTTGCAAAAACTTTGGCAAATAATGTTGCTACGGTTTTGAAGGACAGAAGAAAACGTCGTCCTCTCTATAATTTGGAAGAAGGAGACTTTTTGGATGTTAACGCTATTGCTTGCGGTAGTGAAAAAATCTTTGCTTCTGTCAAAAGGGGAGATAAAACGCCTATATGTGCCGTTTCAATAATGGTTGATATGAGTGGTTCTATGAGCTCGTCTTCTCGTAATTTAGCAGCCAGAGATACGGCAATGGTGCTTAATTTGTTCTGTAAAGAGTTAAAAATTCCTTGTTGCACTTACGGTCATTATTACTCTTCAAAAACAGTAATAAACCAAGTGTTGGATTTTTATGAAGCTCCTGACAGTTCCAAATTAAGCAAGCTTAACCATTTGGCTTCTATTGCCGGTTGCAATCACGACGGAATTGGTATTCGTTATGGTATTGCAAAGCTTGCGAAACGTCCTGAAACACAAAAAATATTATTTGTATTGTCGGACGGAGCACCAAATGCAGATGGCTACGGAACAAGTACAATGATTTCTGATATGAAGGAAATTCACAGACTTTGCAAAAAACACAAAGTAATGCTTGTTCCTGTTGCAATTGGTGATGATTTGCCGGCTTTGACAAAAATTTACGGGCCAAAGCTCGTAGATGGCAGAGACTTAAAAAATCTGCCTAAAAATGTCTCCGGTATTCTTCTGCAGGAGATTAAAAAAATAATTAAATAAGGCTGCCTTCGGGTAGTCTTATTTTTTTGTAAAATTTTTCTTAAATTTCTTTTTTTTGAAAAAATATGTTAAAATTATGGTAACGACTACAAGAGGTCACTCTTGTAAGTTCTAATATTCGTTTTATTATTTCGGAAAGGAGGAATAATTGTGTCGGAGAAATCGTTGAAAGACAAAATTAACATCAATGACCTCGTTATCAAAGACGAAGAAGGTAATTGCTTTTTACCTTACGCTATTGATGTTAGGTTGATTAATGGTAAAGTTCTCAAGGCTCTTGCAAGAATTGAATACGGCCATATCGTTATTGCTGATATTGCTATTCTTGATAAACACGGTCGTACCACAATTCAGTATCCGCAAAAAGAGTTTGAAGACAAAAAAACAGGTGAAATGAGAAGTGCCACAATAGCGTTTCCAAATCATCCTGAAACTTCAAAAGCTTTTAATAGGGGAATTTTACAAGCTTATAAAGACATGTGCGAAATTGAATATTTCAAAAGAGTGTCTGGTAATTAAAATAATGCAACTTTCGTTGCTTCATATATAAATCCTGTTTAGCAGGCGTTCAAAGAACATTTTGTCATTAAGTAGGACATAGGTTAAGTTATATTTTCCTATGTTCTTTTTTGTTTACCTAAATATAAAAAAGAAAGAGGTGATTTAGCCTTGATAAAAAATAAACAAAAGGTTTTATTGGGCATTTCATCTGTCCTGATTTTTGGACTTCTTTTCCTGTTTTTTTCTTCACCAATATATGCAGACGGAGGAACAAGCACTTTTGTGGAAACTATCACTTCCTTATATTTAAGTGATATTGGCCGTTTAATTACTACTTGTTTTAATAGCTTATGCGTATTAGGTGTTGGAATAACCATTGTTCAACTTTTGATTAGTAAGGATCAAAAGGTAGTTAACGGAGCATATAAGTTTATCGGTACAGTCTGTACTGTCTTTCTGATATTTAATTTATTAGGCTCTATTCTACTATTTGTTGGATATCTCATTCCTACTGTCTATTATGATTATGATTCACAAACTACCGAATCAGGTTTACCTGCATATTCGGGTAAAAACTGGGCTCAACAGTCAGGTTTAAACTCAGATTAAAAAATAAAACGATAAAACCATAAACCATAAAAATAACAAAAGGGGGAAATAATATGTTCAATTCAAAACAAATCAGTCCTTTACAAAACACAAAAGGTTTAGGTTATAAAATCGGAGCTGGGGCTGCTACATTAGCTCTCTTTGGTGCAAGCTTTGTTCCTGCGTTTGCTGCTGTTGCTCTTTCAGAAGCAGTAATTAATATTTGTAATAAAATAGGAACACTTTTAACACAAGTTTTCGGTCCGCTATGTATTCTTGTTTTAGGTATTGCTATTATATCTATTATGGTCGGACAAAATTCAAAATCTGCTGAAAATGGAATGTCTTGGGCTAAAAGAGCTTGCGGTTGTTTCATCGCATTTAACATTTTAGGTTCTGTGTTAACTTGGGGATTAACCCTCTTCTCAAACACAAACGTATCAGCGTGGGGAACAACTCAAGACGTAGCTTCTATATTCCAAATGATTTTATAATCACGGGTTAATAAATAAAAAGTGAATATTTTGAGGGCTTGTGTGAAAACATAAGCCCTTTATCTTTGGAGGTGATTAAATTTGGTAACATTAGGTAGTGCCTTCTTGATGGGCTTTCTTTTACAATTTGTTTGGAACTTAGGAGTTATTTTATTAAGCGTTGTACTTAATTTTATTAATGTAATTGGAACTGCGTTATTAGAACCATTTTCTTTTTCTACTAATATGTTTTCAACGGTGGTCTCTCCCGTCGTGCTTAATGCAGTCGAAAATATTATTATTACTGCCGGAATATCAATATCTTTATTATTATTAATATTCGGCTTGTTGAGAGTGTTTACCGGTAGATTAAATGATGATGTTCCAAATCCATTCGCATTAGTAGGAAAATTTATACTGGCTGTTTTTGGTTGCTTTTGGATTATTCCATTTGTTAATGAATATCTTTTCCCATTTGCACAACAATTCTTTAATAAAATGCTCAATATTGATCCACAACTTACTGCAACCTCTTTTCAAGCATTAGCAGAAAGTTGGTCAGATTTTTCTCAAGTTGAAGCTGCAAGCAAATCTTCGGTGCTGTTTGGTATGACAGCTCCTCCCGGAGCTGCAGTATCTCCGGGAATGGCTTTATTACCGGCTCTCATATTCTTATTAATGTTCTTAATTTTTGTAATTGCGGCTACAATTAACATGTTTAAATTGGTTGTGGAAAATGCAGAGAGATACTTTACAATTAATGTTCTTGTATTATCCGGACCATTAGCAATATCAAGTGTGGTGTCAGAAAAAACTTCACAAATTTTTAAAAATTGGATTTTATGTTTAATTTCTAATATTTTAACCGTAATATTTAATATATTTGGTTTTAAAATATTGCTTTCTGCATTTAGCAACTGTTTTCGAGAATGGATGATTGGTACTACTTCGTTTGATTGGATTAGAGCTTTACAATCGTTAATCGCATTAGTAGCTATCAGTAAAATGGCTCAAAAATTTGACCAATTAATTGCTCAAATTGTATTCAGAATCAATCCTATTCAAAATAGAAGTCTTCTTATGTCTACTCTTGCTACGTTTGGAACGCTTGATAAAGTTTCAAAAGGTCTCAATCCGGAAGCAAAGGGTTTAGGCGGTGCTATTGCTCGTGGAGCTAATAAAATAGGTACTAAATTAGGCATTAAAGAAGCCACATCCAAAAATCCGGCTATGAATGACTTGAATAAAAAATCAACCGGTGGTTCGAATGAAAATTCTAATGGCGCAAACGGTAAAAATGGTACTAACGGAACCAACACAAACCCAGCTCCACAAAAGACCTTTAAGGGTGATTTATTCAAAAAACCATTTGATAGCGATATTTCTAATGATTTAAAAAATTCATTAGGTTTACCGGAAGACACAGAAGCTGCTTTAGATTCTGATAATAATTTAATTTCCGTAGGTTCTATGTTAGACGCTGTTGAAGCCAAAAACGAAGCAGAAGGCGGAAATCTTAGCGTTAATCGTGAACAGCATGATGCAATTATGGGTGCAATTAATAAAAATATGCAAGAAGGTAAAGACATTATTGGTTACGATTATGATAAACGAGCTTTTATCGTCGGAGATGCTGCTAAAAACGGACAAGGTTTATCTCAATATCCGGAAGCTACAATGAATATGTTAAATGGTATTAATAACACAAAAGTTTATGATTTAAAGGGTAGTGACGCAACGAATATAGAAGACTTTAATAATTATAAAAAACAATATCATTACAGTATTGATTCTGATAACAAAGCTACCGTTTATCTTGACGCAAAGAAAAAACCTAAAAATAACTAAAATACGAAATTGTCTTCTTGCGTTATAGCAAGGAGACAATTTTAACAATGGGAGGTGAATTTACAAGGTGAATGAAAATCAATTAAACACTAATAATTCTCCTAATGATAACTCAATAGCGCCAAACGAGTTAAAAACTAATGATGCAAACCCTTCAAAAATCCGTCCTGACGCTAATCAAAATAATTCAAATAAAAAACCTAAAAATTCTAATGAAAATTCAAAAAATAATATTAATAATACTTCCAATAATGTAGATAAGGCTTCCGATACCGCAGATAAAGCCTCTGAAGCGGCTGATAAAGCGTCCGAAGCTGCCGATAAAGCTAATAAATTTGATGATAGCCCTATCGGAGCTGCTAATAGTGTTAAAAATGCTGTACAAGAAGCAGGGAATGCAGCCGAACAATTCAAAGACGGTGACTTATACGGTAATTCTGAAGACGGAGTAACTGAAACCGTTAATGATATGAAAGATGTGGCTCTTGGTGGAGCAGAAGCTGTTGCAGATGCAGGGCTTGCTGTTGGTAAAGCTCTTGGTGGTGACGTAACAGGCGCGGTAAAAAGTGCGGCAGACGCAGTAAAAGACGTTTTTCGCATAATTCCGGCTTTAATAAAAATATCTATCCCGATTATTCTTATTGGAATAATGATAATAAGCTTGATATTGAAATCTCCCGCTATGATTTGGAAAGGTATTACACAAAGCTATGAACAATGGGCTTATTCACAAGCAGTTAACGCTGTAGATATGGGTATTAGTGACGCGGCCTTCAATGTTGTTCATAAAATTTCGGGAACTATTGAGGATTTTACAGGTGTAAAAAATTTCAAGACTAAATGTAATCAATACTATATGAGTTATATGGGTAACGGTTATGTTAAAGATTTTGAAGATGGAACCTCTTTATCTATTGAATTGCAACCCTCTATTGACGGTACACACGAAGACGCATATATAACTGTTATAGATAAAGACAATAGAACTTATACGGTTATATATAACAATGCTGATATTACATATTCAGATTTTGATAGTGATGTTCCTTATTCAGAAATTATTGCAGCTTTTTGTAAATATCGTGAAAAAATAATAGAAGCGGGTGGAGCTCCTGCAATTTATCACACATTTACAAATGAAATTCAAGAACAAATAGTTAACCTTGGTGATAAATATTATACAGAAGACTATTCGTTAACCGATTTCAATTCAGACACAGCGGCTTTACTGGAAGTAACAGAAGAAGACAAAGAAAATAGTCTTTCTTTAAATTTAACCGGTGAAAATGGAGAAATGTCAGGCGACGATTCTTGGGGTGTTGCTGATACCGGAGCGTTATATTATTATATGACTCACGACACAAATTTATCTTCGTCTTTGTTTGATTATACTATTACAAATAACACAGGAGAGGATATTACCGACGCTGATTTATCAAAAGATAAAGATTTAGCAGCTGTTGGTAGTCAACAGTATGAAATTACTATTGATGTTACAACTTTTGCAATAAATGATATGCAAACCGCAAATGGTACTTATTATTCTTCAAGTGTTATGAACGCTTTTGGTATAGCAGACGAATATGAAATTGAAGAAGTGGTCCAACAATCTGCAATCTCTAATATGTTGTTAAGTACTGCTGATGGAACCCCTGAATTAAGCGGTAATTACAAAAATTATATTACGGTAAGCCAACCTAAAATTCTTTTTGAAAAAATAGTTGGTGGACCTTCTGTTCTTGAAAAAATAATTGATTCGGGAATTTATGCCGATATTACTGAAGAACAGGTAAGAAATATGATGGCAGACCAAGCTATTATGTGGACTAAACGAACAAAAATGGTTTCAGCAAGTGAAGAAACATTTTTCTTTAGAACCAACGACGAGTTTGTAGATGCTTTCAAAGGTACAACTACTGGATATAGTTATGATTCAACTACCGGAACTTGGAACGACAACAACAAAGTAACATTTAATGCTTTGGACGCAAAAAGATATTTGGGAGAAGATGGAACATTTATGACCTATTTATTTTCGCGTTCTCTCAATAGTGGACAATTAAAAGATGATAATGGGAATCCTTTAAGAGCGAGAACGTATATATTCCCGGAAGTTTACACTTCTAATAATTCAGACGAAAATGTTAAACAAATGTATTCTTCTGAAGAGTATTATTATTATTTCCAAGAACACGCTCTAAATGGAACACTTAATACTTCAACTTCTTCAAATTCCGCTTGGTATCAATTAAGCAAATATTGTAAAGGTACAGATAATACTGCTTGGGACAATGCTTTCAATACTTCGTTAACTGATATTAATGGTAATAAAACTTGTATTGAAAAAGGTGATATGCTTTTCTTCACTTACTTTAATTCTGACCTTACTTCTGCTTCTGCAATCATTTCTGCATTTAAAGGCGATTATGACATTTTCTATGGAAATAAAGGTTATCAAGTAGGTCTTGTTACGAATGTTGATTACGAATCTAAAACAATTAGTGTTGCATTATATAATTTCGATGAAGACCCTATAAAAATAGGTTTTTGGGAAAATACTTACGATAATGCTGCTCAACAATATTTAGGAACACAGGGCTTAAAGGTTGATAATATAACTATATCATATAGTGGTAATGGAGAGGGAACTGTAACGCCGGAATGGAATGACTCTACAATTAATGCTTTACAAAAAATTAATGGAATTCTATCCAGTGACAATCAAATATGGGAACCTAATCCGTTGAACTTTGTAACAGGTTACGGTAAACCCGATTATTTGGCTTATGTAGACGAAGTAAACAAAAGACTTATACCTTTAAGAGAAGAAATGCAAAAACGTCTTGCACAGGCTGCTATGGACCTTGGAGGAGGAAGTTTAGGTTATCCTGTTGATTCTTCTCACAGAAATGTATCAAACGGATACGGAACTAATGGACATCAGGGAATTGACTATGCAATCCCTGTTGGAACTCCTATTTATGCGTCCGAGGACGGCACTGTAATTCGTTCTGAGGCGATTACTTCCGGAGGTAGCCTTAACTATCAGGGAACGCCTGTTTACGCTCCTAATGGGCAAAAATATCGAAGCTATGGCGAAGTAATAGCAATAAGACACGGAAGTTCAGGTTTGGTAACATATTACGCCCATTTATCTAAGCGTTCTGTTAATAAAAATGATACAGTAAAAAGAGGACAACTAATTGGATATTCAGGTAATACCGGAAATTCAACAGGTCCACATTTACATTATGAAGTAAGAAAAAATAATGTTGTTCAAAATCCAAATAATTACTTGAGCGACGTTGTTACACAAAAACGAGGTAATTATACATATACACTTAATACATATATTGGAACCTCTCCTATTAATGGCAAGAATATAAACGTAACATTCTATTGTCCGGGTTCTTGCTGTAACGGTTCAGGCGCAGGAATAACTGCAAGTGGATTAAAAATTACTAATACTAAAAAATATTATGACCAAAATCAAGCTTATGTTGCTTGTAATTGGTTACCTATTGGTACAAAAATTGCGGTTGATTTCGGTAGCAGTTCTTCAATGGGACCGTTTAAGGATAAAACATATGTTTATACCGTACAAGACACAGGAAGCGCGCCTGCGTTAAGTACTGACAGAATAGACATATTTGTTCCTAACGACCACGATAAACTTAATATCGGTTCAAGTGCAGGTAGCAACTATGTAAAAATAAAAATCATTTCTCTGGGCAATGGACCTTTAAATATTTCTTAATATTTTTGACCGTTGTTTTTGACTTTTTGATTTTTATGTTATAATTACTTTGTTAAGACATTTTTTGCTATTGCAAACATTCAAAGGAGAGCTTTATGCTCTCCTTTTGTATTTATAAGGGGGTGTTAATATCGAAAAAATATACCGAATACCTAAAAATTATGAAGATAACCTTGTAACCGCTTCCGGTAAAAGTATGAGAAATATAGTAGAAGCAATAGCTTTTTTGGGGGTATTTGTTCTACTGTTTATTTTCTTACCTATACCGTTAAATGTAAGGGTTATTTTAATTACAATTTTTGGTGGTTCTGCTGCTGTTTTTGGATATATCGGAATAAAAAGTTATTCCGTTACTGAATATTTACTTTTAGTAATAAACTACAAAATGAAACAGAATACTTTTGAAAAAGTTGATATGTTTGCTCAACCACAGGAACAGGAAAATGTCGAAACACAAATGTCTGAATTACCGAACGATAATACACAAAATAAAAAACAAAAAAATAAAAAGAAAAGGGGATAATACTATGAAAATTAATGGTGAAAATAAAAAAGCTAATAAAGGCGGCAATAAAAAAAGCATTTCCGAGTTTATGAAAGATAAGAAAACTCGTTGGATGGGAATTGCTCTTTTGGTTATGATAGCTGTAACAGTTGCACAATTTGTTTTGCCTAACATACTTGGCAAGTAATATTTAATATTTAAGGACACGGTATTTCGATACCGTGTTTTTTGTAAATTTCAAAAGATGGGAGGAATTTTATGGAAAATACTAACGATATTGTTGGTGTTCAAAAAATGATTGATGAAGTCATTTTGACTGAAAATGGGAAATATATTACCGTTTTAGAAATAGACCCAATAAACTTTTCATATAAAAGCGACGAAGATAAAAACAGAATAATTAACGCATTTGCTTCTTATACAAGAGTTGCGCCTATTCGTTTTCGCTTTAAGACTATTTCGACAAGAACTAATGTTAATAATTATATTAAACGTCTTGAAGATGATTTTTCAAAAGAAACTAAGAATAAATACATTAAAGGTTATCAACAGGATTACATTAATTTGGTAAGGTCCATTGGTAATAGAGAAGGTGTAGAAAGACATTTTTATTTAATTTTGGAATTTGTTGAGACAGACTTAACGCCTGTTAGTAATGAATACGATATTGTCACTTATTTACGAAGATCAAGACATACGGCCGAAAAATTTTTAAGAACTTGCGGCAACGAAGTAATAGAACACAAAAATGAATATGATTTTGCTCTTGAAACTATTAATAGAATTGCTCAAAAAAGCGATGACAAACTTTGGTTTAGATACCATTCAACAAGAGATAAGTTAGTCGCTTATTATAATAACGATGAAGAAAAAATCCTTGAAGCAAAAGGCTACTATAATTACTTGTGTGCACCTGATAAAGTACACTTTGAAAGAGATTATTGTGTAGTAGATGATACATATTACACCTTTTTGCTTATTCCTTCGGCTAATTATCCTGAACAAGTATACGGTTCTTGGTTATCATTTTTGTTTAACTATTGCGAAGGCTTGGACGTTGATATTTATGTTGAAAAAAAGCCTACACAGCTTATGAAAAACAGGGTAAGACAAAGAGAGCGTATCAATCGCGCAAGGGTAAATCATTCTAATTCCGAAGGCGAAAATATGGAAGAATTGGTTAACTCTATCCAATCTTCAATGTATATTAAAAACGCTTTAGCAAGTGGTGAAGAATTCTTTTATTTCGCTACAATGATTACTATATCAGATAAAAATCCTGATATGTTGGTACGCAAACAAGTGGCAATAAGAGAACAATTAAACGGACTTGATATGGAAGCAATTGAGTTGCCATATAAGATGGAAGATTGCTTAAAAGCATATCAAATTTGCGGTTGGTTGCCTGATAAAATCTTTAATAAGGGCAAGAGAAATATAACTACAAATGGGCTTGCTTCTCTTTATCCATTTTCTTCACTTGAAGTATCCGATAACGACGGCGTACTTCTTGGTATATCTCAAGATAACAGTTCTATGGTTGTGTCAGATAATTTCAATACAAACAAATATAGTAATGCTAATATGGTTATTTTCGGTAGTTCCGGCTCCGGTAAAACCTTTACATTGCAAACACTTTGTATGCGATATAGACTTCGTGGCACGCAAGTATTTATCATCATTCCTGAAAAATCAGATGAATTTCTTCCTGCAACAAGAGCTATCGGAGGAACTTTCGTAAATATTTCTTCGGGTTCTACACACCGAATTAATATTATGGAAATACGACCAAATTTAAGCTATGCAGAAGATATAAAAAGCGAAGAAGAAAAAAATAATTCTTCCGATTCTGTATTTTCTCTTAAAGGAAGAAGACGTTCTGTTATCCTGTTAAATCAAAAAATTGAAAGTTTGTCTACATTTTTTTCACTTATTTTGTCTGATATGAATTTAGAAGAAAGACAATTATTAGACGAAGCAATTATTAATACATATGCAAAAAAGGGTATTACAAGAGACAATGCAAGTCTTTTAGACCACTATGAGTATCGTATTATAGACGGCAAACAGGTAAAATATCCGGTATTCAAAGAAATGCCAATATTAGAGGATTTATATAATGAATTAAGAAAAAATCCTTTAACGGAACGCTTGGCTAACATTCTTAACAGATATGTTCACGGGTCTGCTTCGACCTTTAACGGTCAAACAAATGTAGACATAGATAATAAATATGTAGTGTTTGATATGAGCGATTTGAGTGACGAATTAAAGCCTGTCGGTATGTATATTGCTCTTGAATATATATGGGATAAGGCTCGTGAAAATAAGACTAAAAAGAAAATAATTGCTATTGATGAAGCTTGGAAATTAATTAGTGAAAACGAATTGGCTGCTAATTTTGTTAAAGAAATATTTAAGCTTGTTCGTGGTTATGGTGGTGCCGCAATAGCTGCAACACAAGATGTTAAAGACTTCTTTGCGCTTAATGATGGAGCTTATGGTGAAGCTATTATCAACAACTCTTGCTTAAAATTCTTATACAAAATAGAGCTTCGTGAGTCTAAAATTATTCAAAGAATTTTTGAATTATCTGATTCGGAAAGAGAAACTATCACAAATTTCCGCAGAGGACAAGCGTTGGTAAAATCTAATTCAAACACATTTGCTATTGACTATAAAGCGTCCAGATATGAGTCGTTGTTAGTAACAACAGACAGAGCTATTCTTGAAAAAATTGAGCGTGGCGAAAACATATCTGACGAAGATTTAAAAGCTTAATTAATGCGAGAAAGGGGATTCCAATGACTTTTAATGAAGGGTACTTTAAGGTACTGAATTTTATTCATTCGGCTAATATTATTCTTGCTAAACAATTTGATTTGTTTTGTGAAAATATAGAATTAACTGAATTACAAAAAGAAAATATTATAAAAACACTTATGCGAAATAAAGAACTGTACACAGATGAAAAGAACTATTTTTATAGTAGTTCTCCCGATATTCCGTACAATAAATTCTCTCAAGCAAATGAAAAAACCGTCTGGTTTGTAGCACATTTTTGTAAGGAATTTGAATACTTTAACTTCAATCCAAAACCACCTGCAAATGCTTTTATTTGTACGTCGGATACAGATGTTTTTAACGAATTAACAGTGTTTTATATTCCGTGCGGAAGTGAAGCTACACAATCACGAATTATAGAAACAGTTTATGGCGGTATGCCTTCTGTCGTTCCGACCGCATTAATTTTATCGGACGAATCAAGCCTTGAAAATATTACTTTAAGTGATAATTTTGATATAAAAATTATTGTTGTTATAGGCGCTGAGGGCAACGTAACAAGATTATTTTAATAATAATTATGAACGAAATTCATAATAAAATAGTCCCTGCTTCTGAATGCGGAAGCGGTACGAATAGTGTCTCTACAATTACAGAAAGTAATACAAATCAAGGTTTTACAGAAGTTTCTTGCATTAATAATAAACAGCTTTTCGAGACTAAAAATCAGGTCAAAAGAACAAAATACGAAGCAGTTTGTACTATTGAAAACTTCAATATTGATTCATATAATGAACAACAAATCTGTTGTCAGGAACTTGCGAATAGAATTATAAAGCTTCAATTACCCGAACTGCTAAACAGCCGAAATGCTAAAAATGAAGCTAATAAACACTCTGTTTCTATGATTAAAAAAATAAATAATTCTTTATATGAAGTTTGTCGTGATTTTATGCTTTCTTCAAATTATAAAATAAGCAAAAAGAAAAAAGTTTTATTTATTATAAATCTTACGAATGAGAATTTTACTTCTTTTATTCCTGACACAGATAACCGAAATTATACCGGATTAATAAATGTTTTTAAACAGTTTTTCGTGCCCGATGATAGTCCTAATTATCTATCTTTTTATATGGATACTATTATAACGAACAGTAAACCGTGTACCGTATGTTACCTGTGTACTTATGAAAACATTCTTGAAAATATTCCTATAATACAAAATGACTTAAATCTTACTAAATCACATTAGTTTTTGACCATCTTTTGAAGTCCTCAAATTACATTTTTCAAAAACCCGTTGTTTTTTACCATAATTATATTCGCCAAAACGACTTATTTTAATGCTTTTTCGGGATTTTCTCTCGAAATAGGATTTTGGGGCTTACGGGGATTAAGAAAAAGAAAAAAGCAAGAAAGAAGGTGATAACATAAAAAGAAAAACCAAGGTATCAGAGAAGCAAAAATTCTTGCTTGTACTCATATATTCCTTATATTATCTGCCAATAGAAGTGTTGTCGAACTTGCCTAATACTTTTACACCAACCAATATAAAATATAAAATCATACCCCGTTTAATAAGCTCAGAATATATAAAGAGAAAACTTGTGGGGTATAACAAAAAATACGGCAGTAATGAAATACAAAAGGGAAAAGCAATGTATGACACCGTGGTTCTCACAAAAAGAGGTATACATTATGTAAAAACATTATTACAAGATAAAAATAATGCAGAGAAAATAAATCAAATTAGAAAATATTATCAAGAACAACTTTATTCAGCTAACGAACAAGCAGAAGAACATTTAAAACGAACTGTGTTATGCGACTGTATGTTTGATTTAGAAAAAATAATTGATTTAATTTTGGGAACCGAACTTTTTAGTAATAAATTGGGAACCGAACTTAGGTCAGACCTTGGGAACCGGACAAAATTTAGGTACTTTCGCGCATTAGAGTACAGAAGGGCAAATGGTGATTTTGAAGCCATAGAAAACCAAGACTCATATTATACGCAGAGTAAAAGTCAAGGTAGTGTTTTAACGGTGTCAAGATTTTTCGGAATATTAGACGGACAAGAAAAAACGATGCCTGTGTATATGTTAGGTTATCAAGACAATTTAAATTTATCTTCTGAAAAAGAAGAAGTGCTTATAAATAAAATAATCACGAATAGAAAAAGAAAATGTGAAGACGTAATTTATGTGTATCACAATCCTAACAGTATTAAATCACTTGTTGAAAGAGAAAATACATTGCCTAAATGGAGAAATCAGGAACAAATAATTGATATAAGAGATTACATTCGTATTTATTTGTTACCTTATGGAAAATTAAGCACTGAGTATAATCAAATACAAATACAGTTGTCGATACCTGATAAAGATATGCTTGATTACTGGGGAAAAAATAAATGTTTTGATTCGAGTGAATATATATTCGCACAACCGTTTGTAAAAGAAATACAAAAGAAATCGCAAGACTATTTTATTAGTACAGACGGAGAGTACAACTATATAATTGGGTACCTGCCTGAACTTAGGCACTTGCGAGCAGTATTTAGGTACTATAGCAATAATACTTCTGCAAAACCACTTGTAGTAATATGTGAAGAAAAACAAGTTGATTTTTTTAAGATAGTATTTGAAAGCATAATGAAAGAAAACAAACTGTATTTTTTATGTTCTGAATTTTGTAATGATATAAAAAAACAAGACACGGAAGAAAACATAAAACAGAATACGAATAAGGAGGAATGTTTATGACAGATTTGTTAATAATTGTTTCATTCCTTCTTTTCTTTTTGATTTTGGGAACCGTGTTTATGTATCAATATAAATTACCGCAAATCAAATTACATGATATAGGTACTTATGATTTAGGTACTTTTGAAATATCAAAAGCAGAATTCAAATCTAAAAATTTAATAGCTGAGCGAAGACTTGCAGAAAGGGGGCGAAACTAAATGGCAACTACTTGGTGGGAAAATAAAGCTGCAAGAAAACCTTCTGCTTTTCAAAAGGCAAAAGAATATGTGCTTGAACACAAAGTCGGAACGGGAATATTTGTTATTGTGTTTTTATACATAACAGGACTTGTGTCATTAGGTACTTACTATTTAGTGAAATTGCCGCTGATATTAAGCGGGGAAATGAAAAATCCTTTTACATTAAATCCAATATTTGTGTTTAAAAATTTGTTTACGCACATCAGGGGTTATATTTTCATAATCATAATGGTGTTAGCTGTGTTGGCAGTATACCGTTTTGTGTTATATCCGAGAATGAAAGAGGAGCGAGGCAAATATGACGAAAGAGGATTTAGGGTATTAACAGAGGAAGGAAAATATGGAACTGCCGAGCTCTTAACAGACCCGAATGAATTAGGTGATGTAATTGACTACAAGCCTGTCAGTGAAACAAAAGGTGTTATACTTGGAAAATCACTTGATAGTGATACAACTTCTATTAAGATAGATACTGACCCAAAGAAAAAAGGTGAAATAAAAGTTATATCTTGTTGTGATGAACAAGAATACAATGAAAAAGCCAAAAAAAATAATTGGAACATAGACGATATTGTAAACAATAAGCTTAATAACCATATAGGTGTATTTGGTGCTTCGGGTACAATGAAATCAAGAGCTCTTGCAAGAAACCTAATAATGCAAGACGCATTAAGAGGGGAAAGCATAATTGTAACGGACCCGAAAGGCGAATTGTATGAAGACTGTGCACCATTTTTAAGAGCAATGGGCTATGACGTTAAAATGTTCAATCTTGTTAATCAAGGTTGTAGTGATAGTTGGAATTGTTTATCCGAAATATATGACGAAAACGGTTGTATAGATTCGACAAGTGCAAAAATATTTGCGGACACTATTGTTATGAATGCTACGTCTGAAAAAGACTATTGGAGTGATAACGCGAGAAACTTACTTAAGGCAGTATGTTTGTATGTTTTGGAAGCTTGCCCGAAAGAAGAACAAAATATGGGCAAGGTTTACGATATTATTTCTTCCAGTACAACCACAGACATAGACATAATGTTCAGAAGTTTGGAAGATACAAGTGTGGCAAAGAGAGCGTATAATATATTTGGCGTATGTACAGAACAAGTTAAGGGACAAATCTTAAATGGTTTAGGTATTATGCTTGATATATTCCAAGACGACGCTATTCGTAACATTACTACTTCGGAAGAAATTAATCTTTCAAAGCCTGCGACAGAAAAGTGTGCATACTTCTGTATCACCTCTGACCAGCATAGTGTATTTGACTTTTTAATAGTCGTATTTTATGCAATGCTTTTTGTAAAGCTTGTTAATAGGGTTGATACTTTAAGACACGATAAAACTATTAAAACCATACCTATTAACTTGGTAATGGACGAATTTCCAAATATAGGTCAGGTTCCTGCGTTTTGTAAGAAAATTTCTACCGTACGTTCAAGAAACATTAATATTACAATAATATTCCAAAACATAGTTCAGCTTCAAAACCGTTATCCGCTTGGACAATGGGAAGAAATACTTGGCAACTGCGATACAACAATATTCCTTGGCTGTGCTGATGAAACTACCGCTAAATACATATCTGATAAAACCGGTATTGCTACTATCGAAGTAGAAACACAAAATACTAAATACGAAAGAGATGTGCTTGTATTTAATCAAAATACTTCATATAACGAAGTTCGTTCTGCCGGACAGAGAAAAGTATTAAATCCTGATGAAGTGTTAACCTTAAAAAACACAGAAGAACTTATTTTCTTGCGTGGAAAGAAACCGTTAAAGGCTAAAAAGTATGATTATACTTTACACCCTCTGGCTCAACAACTTAAATCTCAACCTATAACTACACATATTCCTGAATGGAAGCAAAAACAAATTGACGAAGCACTTGAAGCTGCAAGATTGAAAAAAGAACGAGAAGAAGAAATGAAAAAGAGACAGGAAGAAGAATTAAAAGCAATTAAAGAACAACAGGAAAAAGAAAAAAAGGAGCAAGCACAATTAGCAGGTGGCGGTATTATGAACGCAATGGCTAAATTTAACGCTAATAAAGAAAATACTAAACAAAAAGAACCTACTAAATCAAAAGAAAATGTAAAATCTGCTTCTGCTGAATCAAGTCCAAATATCAGTACTACTAACAATAATGCAAATAATACACAAAGTAATACAAATAAAAAGGCAAATTCTTTATCTGAAATAAAGAAAGCAACTAATAATCAGACTGTACAAAATAATGATAAAAAACAGGACGAAGAACAGTTAGAAACTCCTGTAATCACCAAAGTCCCGAAAGAAGCGCCGAAAAGTGGGGCTCCAAGCAGTTTGTTTATGCCTAAAAAACCACAAAACGCAAAAGATATGTAAATTTTCCCATTGAAAAGCAAGATAAGGGCAAAAGAATACATACAATAACCATAATATATTAAGCAAATAGTAAACGAAATAAGCACAATAAGGCTTATATTAAAATATTAAAAATAAATATGCTTGTGATAAATACAATATCGCATTTTGAAAGGACCACTCTGTAAAACAGTAGTGGTCTTTGTGTTTTAGAAAGAGAGGTAATAAAAATATGAAACACAATGACGTAATTGAAATCGATGAAGAATACAGAAACATCGAAACCTATAAAAAGTTAGTTGAATCGCAAGAAACAGGCAAAATCTTAAAAACAAAGATTGTTGGTTGTCTTCCTAATGAAGACGGGACTAAACCTAACCAAAAATGGTTTGCGGTAGGTTCCTACGACGGTTATCAGGTATTAATTCCTGCGTTTTTAATGGGCCTTGATAATATCGAAACTGCCGTTGACAAAGCAGGTAATCCTATTAGTGATTACAACAAATCACAAATGTACCGTGCTTATATCAGAGCTATGTTGGGTGCTGAAATAGATTTTATTGTATATGACGACCCTAATGCTATTAATTCAGCTTTAAAAATGGTAGTAGGTAACCGTAAGCTTGCTATGGATAAAAAGAAAAAGTCTAACTTCTTCAAGAAAGACAAAGACGGCAAATCTAAGGTTGAAAGAGCATTTGAAGCTAATGAACCACTTATAGCAAGGGTTGTATCTATTGCTTCAAGTGTCGTATTTGTAGAAATCTACGGTTATGTAACCGGTGTGCTTGCGAGAGAAGTATCGTGGAGATATACAGAAAATCTGCGAGATGTTGTAAGCATAGGAGAACAGTTGCACGTTAAGTTTACTTCGCTTGAAATTGACAAAGAAAACGAAACTATTAATGCTACCGTATCCATTAAAGCCGCACAACCGAATGTTATGCGTGAAAATATGAGTAAATACCGTAAAGACGGAATTTATCTTGGTAAAATTTCAGGCGCAAGAAACGGTGGATATTTTGTTCAGCTTGGAAACCATATCAACGGTATAGATGTTTACTGTAAGAAAGTAAACTGTGTTGACACACCACATATCGGAGATACCGTATCTGTTCGTTTGTTTGTATTTGATGAAGAACACGCAAGAGTGTTTGGTTCTATTGAAGCGGTAGTTGAAAAGAAATACCAGAACTTTGTTTCATAATATCTTGGAGGGAATATGAAAAAGACCATAAGTATTTTAATTACAGTTTTATTATTGGTAACAATTTTTGCAGGTTGTAATAAATCTAATTTACAAAATAGCGGTGCTGATTTCGTTGAAGGCGAAATTATAGTTGATGAAACAGATATAGTTAAAGAAGAAGAAACCCCCAAGGCTTATAATTTGAATGATTTAGATTTTAAGATTAACGGTATGTCTATTGATTTCTTAGGTCTTACGGTAACAGAGTTTTGTGAGCGTACAGGTTATAAAGCCACCGCTGTAGGCGATATAAATAATCGTGATTCAAATCTTGATGTCGAAGTAACCACTTTTGGGTGTATTATTGTTGAAAAAGCTGATAAGACTTTATACCTTGATGTAAGAAACTATAATGATAATCCGTGTCCTATTCTTGATTGCAAAATTAATGGTATTACAGATGAATATGAAGGCCCGTTAAATTACGGTGATTATCACCCTGTGTCAGGTGGTTTGTCGGTTAATGGTGTTGAAATAGGTAATGCAGTTACTTGTGAAGATATTGAAAAAGCATTAAATATGAAGGCTTTTGAAAAACCTGATACCGAAAATTTTGGCATTGCTACCTTTACTAATTTTTCAGAAAGTTCTTATTATAATTTGAGTTTTACTATCACTGATGGAAAAATTGATGGTATACATCTAAGATATATTATCTAATAGTTTTTTGTTTTAACAAACATAAGAATAACTTACAAGCTGAAAAAATTATATATTAAACTGAACTTGCGGAATGTTGCGACCAAAAACAAAAAATATAGTATAGTTCTAATGTGTATCTCTGCTTTTTGGTAAAAGGGCAGAGATATACACTTTTGTTAAGCCCTTAAAGTGCAAATTTTGCACTTTGAATAAGATTTTAAATGCAAAAATAAATAATAGAAAGGGTAGTCAAGGTGTAATTGGAAATAATTCTTCCCGCCACTTATAGAAGTAGAGGTTTCCTTGTTTGTTTTTAATGAAAAAGATTATTAGTGTTTTACTGATATTTTTAATGATAATACCTATTTTTTCAGGCTGTAATGTTTCTGAAAACCAAGAAAACACAGAAAGTACAACAGTTTCTTATACAACTTTCGATATGAATTAAATATGTAAAATCATTAGAAGGTGTTTTGTAAAACTTTGCCCGTAAAGAGCTCTAAAATCGTTTTTTTGTTTATAGCAATAAACTTATATTCTCAAAAATACAAAAACGCCGTTTTGACGGCATAGAACAAACGTACGGATAAAAATACGTATATTATTTTATAATTAAAAAAGGTGATAACGATACAAGAAGAATACAAGACAAAAGATTGTTGGCTAATGCAAGGTGATTGTTTAGAATTAATGGATAACATTCCCGACAAATCAGTTAACCTTATACTTTGTGATTTGCCTTATGGGGTAACACAAAATAAAAAGGATATAACCTTACCGTTTGAAGATTATATCGTCCTTAACGGGAAAAATTACACATTTCAAGAATTTTTAGAAGCTGATTTAGATATTAATGAAGCAACATTGGTTAATTACTTCAAAAGAAACAAGAAAAAGGGCCTGTGGACCCATTACAATAGAATAATTAAAGATAATGGAGCCATTTTACTTTTTGGGCAAGGGCTTTTCTTTATTGATTTGGTGAATAGTAATCGTAAGATATATCGTTATGACTTAGTTTGGGACAAACAGCTTACAAGCGGTTTTCTAAATGCCAATCGTATGCCTTTGCGACAACACGAACAAATAGCTGTGTTTTATAAGAAGCTCCCAACATATAATCCACAATTTACACAAGGCAAGCCATTACATAGCAAAGGGGTTTCTTATCAAAATAAAGAGCATAAAAATCAAAATTATGGCGATTTTCATATGACCGATGATAACAGAAAGGGTAGTACCGAAAAATATCCTACGAGTATATTATCATTTCAAAAGCCACACCCAAGCGTTGCTAAACACAGAACTGAGAAGCCTGTTGAATTATTAAAATATCTCATTCGTACATATACAAACGAAGGTGATACTGTTTTAGATAACTGTATGGGTAGTGGGTCTACTGTCAGGGCTGCTTTATTTGAAAACAGAAAAGCTATTGGTATAGAACTTGATAAAGAATATTACAACAAAACTAAAACACAAATATTAACATTGGAGGATTTAAGTTATGCATAAAATAACCAAAATATTAAGTATTCTTGTATTAGCGGTAATGCTAATAATCACAGTTTGTGGTTGCACGAACGCAAATAAGCAAGAAACCACGCAAGAAAGTGCGCAAGTACAAGAATATACAGAAAATAACAGTTCGGAAACTACTAATGTTGCAGACTCGGCCAAAGAAATAGAAGAATTAGAACAAACCACAGAAGATTTTGTTATTCCGGCAGAAGAATTTGAAAATAATGTAGACGTTGAAGCTTTTGATTTGGAGTTTTGATAATCGTTTGCCGCACGCTCGTGACTTTAGTCGTGAGTAAGGCAAACCCTTGTACCTGTTTTTAGGTTATTTTTGCGTTTGTGTTACAATTAAATGGATAAAATTTTAAAGAAAGGAGACTGCTTGTGAATATATTTTCTTCATATAGCGTTAAGATAAAACATTATAATAGAATATTTAATAACACTGTAAAGTTGTATAGACAAGCAGTCGATTTCTTTATAAATGTTTGTCTTAACGAATGGGATGATATCCAACAATTAGATAAACCCCTTGAAAAGAGGGCTTATATTGAGAAAATGTCTCACAAAACCAAAAATCGTCCATTCGTTAAGTATGATTTCGATACATACTTTTACAAGTTTCCGACATATTTAAGACGAGCAGCCATAGCCGAAGCACTCGGCTTGGTATCTTCGTATAAAAGTAATCATGCTAATTGGGAAATTGAAAAAGTTGGTAAAGAGCCCTCTAAACCACGGGCAGGTGCCGTGTATCCTTGTCTATATAGGGATAATACCTTTATACGTATAGACGACTACACGGCTGCCGTAAAAGTATTTATTAATAATACTTGGGACTGGATAACAATAAATCTTAAAAAGAGTGTTGTAGATTATATTTTACATCATTGTTCTTTAAGAAAGGAATGTTGTCCAACCTTACAGAAACGCGGCAAAGAGTGGTTTTTAGACTTTTCTTTCAAAGAAAAGGTTGTCCTTAATGACACGAAGGTGTTTGACAGAAAAATCGTTGCTGTGGATTTGGGAATTAACACTCCTGCAACGATTAGCGTAATGTTATCAGATGGCACTATCTTGGACAGATTTTTCTGTAAATTGCCCAAAGAACAAGACTCTCTGTTACATTCGGTTAATCGTATAAAGAAAGCCCAGCAGAACGGCAATAGAAGAACACCTCGTCTTTGGGCAAAGACAAACGGTATTAATAAAAACATTGCAGTAAAAACCGCACAGTTTATTATTGACACCGCAGTTCTGTATGATTGTGATGTTATCGTCTTCGAGCATTTAGACCTTAATGGTAAGAAAAAGGGCTCAAAAAAACAAAGATTGCACTTGTGGCGAAGCCGAGAAGTGCAAAACATAGTTGCCAACAAAGCACAT
>JBJEGN010000048.1:0-14453 GCA_051875105.1 Candidatus Gastranaerophilaceae bacterium | reverse complement strand
TCTTAGCATTGAAGCAAGTTTTTCACAGCCTGAAAAATTTCTTTTTTCAAGTTTTTGAGCGGCAGCTTCAAAATCATAAGCAATTAATTTATGTTCAATTTCATAATCTCCATTTTCTGCAATAGTGATGATTGCATAGCAAGATTTTGGAGTTTCTGAAAAAGGTCTGCCGACGCTTCCGACGTTAACGACTGTTTTGCCTGTGTTCGTTGCATATCCGCAGGGAACGTGAGTATGTCCGCAAAAAATGACTTCTGCTTCTGTATCTTTTACAATTTCTTCAACTTTTTCAATGGGCAAATCATTTGTAATATTTTCGTCATTTTTGCGTGGTGAACCGTGGCAAAGCATTATTTTTACCCCGTTTTCATCGACGACTAATTTTTCGGGCAAACTTGCCAAAAATTCTTTATCCTCTTTAGATAATTCCTGTAAATCAGCTCTATAAGCATTTGCCATAACCGGAACTTTTTCGTCCAAAACTTTTTCAAAAGTTTCATTATAAGTTCCGAGTTTTTCATCGGTATTACCTTGAATTAAAAGAAAATTATTTTGTTTTAGAAGTTCTTTTATTTCGTTCGTAACCTTTGACGGTTCCGGGCCTGCCATTGCCAAATCTCCCAAACAAAAGATTTTATCGCATTTTTCATTTTCAATATCTTTTAAAACAGCCGTTAATGCTTCGTCATTTCCATGTATATCTGAAATTATCGCAATTTTCATAGCCCGCTCCTTATAATTGTGTTATCCTTAAATTGTATTTTAGCAGGAAAGAATTATGATTAAAAGAAGAAAATCAAAAGTTATAGAAATCGGCGGCATAAAAGTCGGAGGTGATAATCCAATCACCGTTCAATCAATGTGTAACACAGACACAAGAGATGTTTTGGCAACCGTCAGACAAATTGAAGAGTTACAAGATGCAGGCTGCGAAATCATCAGACTTGCAGTTTTGAATAAAGATGCTGCAGCTGCAATAAGAGATATTGTCAAAAAAGTTAAAATCCCTGTAATTGCTGATATCCACTTCGATTATAGATTGGCGTTACAATGTATTGAAAACGGAGTTGCGGCTCTTAGAATTAATCCGGGAAATATCGGTCGTGATGAATTTGTTAAAAAAGTAGTAGCGTCTGCAAAAACTCACTGTGTTCCAATAAGAATAGGCATCAACGGCGGTTCTCTTGAAAAAAATTTGCAAGAATTGAATATTCCGCTTGCTGAAAAAATGGTTCAAAGTGCATTAAGACATGTCAAAATTCTTGAAGATAACGACTTTAATCAAATTAAAATTTCTCTTAAATCAAGTGACGTTTTAACAACAATTGAAGCTTACAGACTTATGGCGGAAAAAGTAGATTATCCTTTGCATCTGGGTGTGACTGAAGCAGGAACTTTAAGAGGAGGCATAATAAAATCTTCCGTCGGTCTTGGAACTTTGCTTGCTGAGGGTATTGGAGATACAATAAGAGTTTCTTTGACTGAAAATCCTATTGAAGAAGTTAAAGCCGGATATCAAATTCTAAAATCACTCGGACTTCGCAAAAAGGGTGTAAACTTTGTATCATGCCCGACTTGCGGAAGATGCGGAATTGACTTAATTTCACTTGCCAAGGCAACAGAAGAAAGATTTATGAATTTTGATAAAGATATAACTATTGCAGTAATGGGTTGTCCCGTAAACGGTCCCGGAGAAGCTAAACATGCTGATTTTGGAATTGCAGGTGCAAACGGTGAAGGATATATTTTCATCAAAGGTGAAATTGTTAAGAAAGTTAAAGAAGAATCTTTGCTTGATGAGTTTGTAAAGGTTGTAGAATCTGAAACAAAATAAATCATTTTTTTGAGGGTGATTTTTTTCAGAAAATATATTAAAATATAATAAAAGAGGAAATTTCAATGAAAAAAATACTATTAGCAACTGGCATAATTTTTGTTACAGCTTTGTCGGTTCATGCAAATATTGATTCTCAACATTTGATGACAGAGCAATTTATGTTAAATAGCGGTTATTCTTCTAATATGGCTAAGTATACAGAATTGATTACGAGAGATCCTTACGCACCGACTGATGATAAGTATCCAAAGAAAAATTTTAAGTATACTATGAAAAATATTTGGAGAAAAGTTGATCCTACAGCTTTCCCTGATGAAAATAACACTTGGCATGATATAAAAATGACAACAGGCTTGTCTGATTTGAATTAGTTTATATCTGTGTATAAAATTGAAAGAGCCGTATAAGCGGCTCTTTTAATTTTTTATATTCCTAATGATGCAAACATTGATACCCATATAATTTGGTTTGCAAAGAAGAACGTTAATATTAGCAACAATGAACAAAAATACAAGACAATTTTTGTATTCATTTGTTCCTCTATAATACATTTTGCATTTTTATTTTTTTCAAAGAATTTTTTTAAGAAATTCAAATAAACAAAAACACCCAATACAGTTGTCAAAACTGAGCAAATTAGAATTGGTAACCCGGAAGAATCAGCTCTCATTACTGCTGTAAAAAGATATAGTTTTGATAAAAAACCCGCAAGTGGCGGTAAACCTGCAAGAGATATTAAACAAATTGAAAATGCTGCTGTATAGTATGGTCTTGCATAAAAAATTCCTGTATAATCTTTTATTTCATCACTTTTTGTGCTGTTTACAAACGTAATTGCTGCTGCCCATGTCCCAAAATTCATAAAAATATAAGTTATTGCATAATAGATAAATGCTGCTGAACCATAGCTTGAAAAAACACTTACGGCAAGCATCATATATCCGCATTGTGCTATAGATGAATATGCAACAAAACGTTTTATGTTTGTTTGTCTGATAGCTCCTAAAAATCCATATAAAACAGTTATTATGCCCATAAAGGACATAATGATTTGTAAAAATGGTGCATCAGTGAATATATTAGCTATTATTCTTGACATTATTCCAAATGCAGCTATTACAGGAACAGTCGAAATATATGCTGCTATTGGATAAGATGCACCTTGGCAGGTATCAGGCAGCCATCTTTGAAATGGTGTACAGCAAGTTTTAAACGCTAAACCTGCTATTATGAAAATCGCCGCTAAGACAAAGAGTATTGATGTATCTTGCGAATAATAATGAGAATATAACATTGAAAAATTTAATTCTCCTGATGTTCCGTACAAATATGAAACTCCAAATAAAATAAATCCCATACCAATCGCAGATGTTATCATATATTTTAATGATGCTTCCTTTGCTTGATATTTATCCCAGTACCCGATTAAAAGTGCATTTGTTATAATAAGCGTTTCAAGTGCTACAAAAAATGGAATAAAATCATTTGCACTTACAAGGCATAGTGCCGAAAATGTTGAAATTAAAAGAATTGTATAAAATTCAAATGCTCTAAATCTTAATTTTTTTGTTAAATTCTGTGAAAGTAATATTGTAAATAATGTTCCGATTAATATCAATATTTTTAAAACAATCGTAAAATCTGTTTGTATGAATTCTTCAGAAAAAATTGTATATCCGGGGTTTGAAACACCTAAACTCATTGATGCCATTGGTATTAATATTGCACAAAGTGCAATTCTTTCTGATATTTTATAAAACTTTTTTCCGAAAAACAGTGAAAATATTATATTGAATAATATAAAACACAATAACAATGATTCCGGTAAAAAAACATTCTTAATTTCAAAAAATAATAAATCCATAATTTTTCCTTAAATTCTTAAACTTTCATTTAACAAATCGGAAACACCGTTGTATATGCTCATTAATGTATCGGGAAATATTCCGAATAAAATTATTGTAAAGCATATTATAGCAAGTACCGTTAATCTGTGTCCTGAAATATCATATACTTGTTTTTCAGTTGTAATTCCATAAAACATTTTATGAAATATTCTTAAAATATAAATAGCAGTCAATATGAAGAATATTATCGCTATTGATGTAACAATTTTTGGAAAATCTCCATTTTGAAAATCTGCTGAGAAAGCTCCTACAAAGGCAAGAATATCTCCTACAAAGCCAATAGTAAAAGGAATTCCCATTGTTGAAAATATTATAACGTAGGTTAAAAACATAAATCTTGGCATTTTGTTTCCAAGACCGGAAATCTCTTGCAAACTTTGAGTTTTAAAAGATTGTACGATGTATCCTACAACAAAAAATAGCCCTGCTGATATAAAAATTTGTGAAATCATCAAAAATAAAGCACCATCTATTCCTATTTTATTCAATGATGCAATTCCCATAAGGAAAATACCCATAAATGAAATACTTGAATAAGCAATAACTTTTTTGATGTCATTTTGTTTGCATGCTGCAAGTGCTGCCCATAAAATATTTAGTGCTCCTAATAACATTATTGTTGGGGCATATTGAGTGAATAGTTCTGGAAAAAGTTCAAAATTAAATCTGATTATTCCATACGCTGCTGTATTAACGAGTATTCCGGATATAATCATGTTTAGTGGAGTAATGGCTTTTGTTTGAACTTCTGTGAAGTTAATATGTAGTGGAAATACAGGAAGTTTTGTTGCAAATCCTATGAAAAATGTCCAAAACATTATTTTTTGTAAAAATACAGGGCAAATTCCGTCAGATGAATATATTCTTAAAAAATCAATTGTAGAACTTAATGTGCCGTTTGCATAATATGAATAAAAATATAATCCAATCATTGAAACAGTAAGCAGCATACTTCCCGCAAACACAAAAAGTAAATATTTCATTGATGAATTTTTTTCGTCTGTGTTGCCCCATTCCGAGATTAAAAAATACAACGGTATCAGCTCTGCTTGCCAAAATGTTAAAAATACGAACATATCCTTTGCACAGAATATTCCCAACGTTGTACAAAGAAGTAGAAATAATAGACTGTAATACATTTTATGTTTAGTTCTTACAACTGTTTTTGATGCTATTGATGACAGTAAAAATATTAAAGAAGTTGATATTATAAGTATTACAGTAAATCCATTGACTCCGAATGCGGCATTAATTCCGAGTTTATTCAGCCAGCCTTTGCCAAAAATATTTAATTCATTATAATATGACTCAATTCCAAAATAGAAAAAGACTAAAAACAGTAGAGAGTATAGAAAGTGGCATGTCATAAATGTTTTTGCAAATCGTCTTATATATATTTTGTTTGTTCCAAAAAGGGGCGAAGCTATAATTGCTGCCGCAAGTAATGGTGAAAATATAAGTATATTTAATGAAAGAAATTCTATCATTTAAAATAGCCCTCCTATACTTATTGAAATTACCGAATATATAATCAATAAGCAGATAATGACAAATATTCCGTATGAAATATAACTTTGTATGTTTCCGTTTTGACTTAATGAAACTAAATATGATAAGAAATTTGTTGTATATCCGATAGAATTTACAGAAGAATTTATCAAGTATTTATCAATATTTTTTGTAATATTGGCAAATACTCCAACTACATTCTCTGATATAAAATCATATATTTTATCAAAAAACATTCCGTTACTTAAAAAATATCCGATTTTAGACTGCTTATCTTTGTGTAATTTGTTGATAAATATGTATGCAAAGAAATTTCCAATTATCAAACTTATTAACAAAATCATTATTTCATTTGAATTTTTTAAATTAAGTATTGCAAAATTATTGACATTTAACACATAAAGGTAAATTCCTATTAAAGAGAGTGTTAACAGTGATATTGTCAGCATTAACGGTTTTTTATCAGGGTTGTATTCTTCATTTTCAGATTTGGATGAAAAAATAATATAAAGCAACTTGAAAAGATAATATGATGTTAAAAGAGTGATTGATATAAAGCTTATTATTAATAATGTATTTCTTGCATCTGTTATCATTTGAAATATCGAGCCGTCTTGAGATAATGCTGCAAAAAACATTGTAATTTGTGAAAAAATTGCTATTAGAGAGAAAATAAACATAATAACACTATTAGTGTTTTTTGTTTTTCCGATGTTGTAAGTCATAATTAAATACATTACTACAAGTGATATAATAGAGTTAAAAAGGTAGATGCAAACAAGTGGATTTGTTGAAACGCTTGTGGTTGCAAATATTACAGAAGCTTGCGAAATAAGTCCGTAAAGAATTATTCTTTTTGGGTCATTGTTTGCTGCAGCAAATAATGCAGAAAACAATGCTGATATAGTTCCTACTGTTATCATTGATTTTATAACTGTATTTGAGAGTTGAAATAGCGGTAGTAGTCTGATTGTAAAAACTATTCCTGTGATAATCATTGTTGTTAATAGTATCAAAGGTAATAATTCTTTTGTTGTATCAGCTATTTTTTCGTAAATAGTATGAAATGGAAAAATTCCGATTTTTAAAGCAAATCCGGTTATGAATAATATAGATGTAAGTAAAAAGCACTCATCTGAAAGATATATGTAAAAATCTGCAGCTGTTTCATACAAATTAGAATAAGCTAAAAGTTCTCTACCTTCTGAAATCGGATAGTTTATTACGAAATAAGTTAGAATTATTATTCCTAACAGTATTAACGAATCTGCTATTCTGTTTTGAATTAAAAATTTCTTTGAAATTTTATTAATATTGGTGTGTGAATTGTAGCTTAGAAAAATATATGCGAAAATGCTTATTAATATACCATCGGCAAATGATTGCAAAACATTAGAGCTTAAAGTAAATGCTATTATAAGAAAGTTTATTATATTTATGCAGCCGTAATATAGCGGTACACCTTCTATATATTTTTTGTTTGAAAATAAACAGATGTTAATAGATACAAAAAATATTGAAATTATAAGTAAAATTATTGACGAAATTTTATCTATGAAAACACCTAAAAATAGTGCAGAATCGCTAAGTCTGAACCATTCAATAGATATATCAGGTGTTTCAAACTGACTAAAGTTGCAAATCTGAAATATTTTTATTGCAAATAAAAATTGAATTATAGAAAAGACAATTGATATTATTGAGTAACATTGTTTTGATACTTGAATTTTTAAATAGTATGTTCCAAAGCAAAATATTGCAAGAATAAATGGTAATAAATATATAAATAATACGTTATCAATTGCTAAATTCATTATCCTTTTAACTCTCCAAAATCTTCAATATCCGACGATTGTTTAGTTTTATACGCTTCAATTATAACAGCAATACATATAACAATGTGCAAAATAGACAATATTATTATAAATAAAGAAAATATAGCTCCTTTAAAGTGTGTTGTATCGCAATATACCGAAAAAGCGGCAAAATTTAATGTTATTCCGCAAAACATAACTTCAAGTGATAATAGAATTCTTATTAAATTTTTTGTTATGGTTATCCCAAAAATTCCGATAGCGAAAAGAAATAGTCCAACTATCAGATAATGATTTAAACCAATGTTTGCAAGTTGAGTCATTATTTTTTACCTCGTCTTACCGGCTGTGCAAAAACACCTATTCCTATGATTCCTGCTAAAAATGCTAATGCCGTAAAGATAAATGCTGCACCATAGTTTACAAACATTTCTACTGATATATTTTGGCTTGTTGGTATTATCAATGTTTCAATGTTTGATTTTAAATGTTCATTAAAGAATGCTCCATATTTGATAAAAATTACAATTATGAAAATCATAATACAGAGAGAAAAAATAGATGTAAGCAATCGAGGTTTGAATACTATTTCTTCTTTGTTTTTCTGTTTAGTTATCATTAATAAAATTATTGTTAAAATTAAAGTTAAAGCACTAAACAACGTTATTTGAACAGCTGCAAGGTATTGCATTTCAAGCGACATAAACAAACAACCTACACTGAAAAAGGTTAATAGAGCGTACATCAGTGCATAGATTGATTTATGTGTAAAAATTATTCCTAAAGCTCCAAATATAGCCAATGCAGCGGTTATATAAAATATTGTTGATGAAACTATTTCCATTCAATCACCTCAATTTGATTTTTTTCGTAGCTTGGTTCTATATCCTTTGAAAATTCAATGGCATTATTTGTACAGTTATCTGCGCAATTTCCGCAAAATATACATTTAGTAATGTCGTATTTCAGTTGAATTTTTTCATTTTCTTTAGAGATTTCAATAGCATTTTTTGATGGGCAGACGCTTTTGCAAATGCCGCATCCGTTACAGATGTATTTATTTTCATCATTTTCGTCTTTTTTTTGTACCAATCCGTATTGTTCTTTTTTTAATTCTAAATTCTTATTTTTTTGTTTCTTAAAATTTCTTTTTAGTTTGTATACAGCTATTATTGATTTAAAAAAGTTATTGAAAGAGTATAATATATTTTTATACATACAATCCTCCTTGTTTAATTAAACAAACCAATAGAAGATTTATAAAAGATAGTGGAATTAAGTATTTCCATCCAATTATAGCTATCTTGTCGACTCTTAGTCTTGGAAAAGTTATTTTTATGATATTCATAAAGAACAATAATACAAAAGTTTTTGCAAGTAACCAAAATAGCTGTTCTATCGTTAGTATAAAACCATACAAAACTTTTGATTGAGAAAATAAATCTGCTAAAAAGAAGTGTATTGGAGGTAAATAACCACCTAAAAACAATTCTGTACAATAAATTGCAAAGGCTACTGTAAGAACATTTTGGGATAATATTAGCATTTGATATTTAATACCTGAATATTCTATTTTATAGCCGGATAGAAGTTCATTTTCTGCATCTGATGACTCAAAAGGTGAAGAATTTGTTATTGTCAGCATAGCTGTAAAGAATACTATAAATCCGATGAATGCAGGAATACAATACCAAGAAAAACAGCCCCAATCATATTGTTGTTCTATTATGGTTTTCAAATTCGTAGAGCCTGCAAGAAGTATTATACTCATCACAGATAACAGCATTGGTATAATAGAACTTATTATTTGCACGCAAGAACGGAATGCTCCCAATATAGCAAAATTATTTTTTGATGAATATCCGATTAATATTATGCCGAAATATGAGATTATTACAAAAGCTATAAATAGTATAATTCCCATATCTGATTTAATTGCTTGAAAGTTAGCTGTGTATGGTAAAAAACACCAAATAAAAACTGTTAAGGCTAAAATAAACGTCGGCATAATCCAAAACAAGGTTTTATCAGCCTTGAAAGGTGTTATTTCTTCTTGCTTAAAACTTCTGAAAAAGTCTGTATATATTTTTATGTATTCCGTCAAAATATTTTTACATTTTTCTCCGGAATAAATTTTAACTAAAATTCTTTTTAATAAAATACTTAAAGATGTAGTAATAGTAATTAATAACACTATTAGTGCTAATTCAATCGTGTACCAAATTAAAAAAGCAAGAGAATATGAAAGATTATATTTCATCATTAAAACAACGTATGGTGTTATCAAATAATCCATTATCTATCTGCCTCCGGCATGCTTATGTCCAGACTTCCGAGTATAGTCATGATATCTGTAATATAGCGGTTCTTCAATAATACAGGTAAAATTTGTACTGAATAAAAAGACGGAGTTCTCCATTTTACTCTTTGAGGTTTATTTGTTCCGTTTGAAAATACGGTACAAGCGAGTAATCCGTTAGAACTTTCTATATAGGTTGTTATTTGTTTGTTTTCAGGAATTAATTCTATTTGATTGATATCAGCATTGAAAACACTATTAGTGTTTTTGATTTTTTCTAAACACTGTAGAACTATTTTTATTGATTGAGATATTTCTTCTGTTCTTAGAACAAATCTGTCGTATGAATCACCTGCTTTGCGGAGAGGAATTTCAAAACTTAATTCTTTATAAGTATCATCATTTTTTCTGAAATCAAGTCCAATTCCGGAAGCACGTAAATTAACCCCTGTTATTGAATAATTTAGAGCTGTTTGGGGCGTTAAAATTCCGATATTAGCTGTTCTTGAAATAAAAACAGGATTATTTGTTATTAAATCATTTAAAATTGACAAATTTTCAGCTATTTCTTCTGTAATTTGAGATATTAAATCAAGGGTTTCAATGTCAATATCTTTTTTAACTCCGCCAAAAATTATATATTCGCAACTGTATCTTTGTCCTGTAATTTTTTCAAAAATGTTCAAAATTGAGTCGCAAAGAGGAAGACATGCTTTCGACGGTAATACATTTCCTAAATCTAAAAGATAATTCCCAATCCAGCAAAGGTGGGAATATATTCTGTTTAATTCCATCATAAGAATTCTTATAAATCTTGCTTTTTCCGGAACATTAATATTACAGAGTTTTTCAATTGCATGGCAGAATGCTGTTTGATACATATAGCTTGAGTTTGGAGATATTTTTGCTGTGATTGGACGGTATTGCATGTACGTTAATTCTTCTGAAATTTTTTCAATTCCTTTATGTGAATATCCAATCACCGGCTCAATTTTTTTCAAAACTTCCGAATCACAAACAGCAATAAGCTTGAGAAGCCCTTGTGAATGTAAGTATTGAGGTCCGAGATTTATAATTAATTCTTCTTTACTCATCACTATTCCTTTCGCTAAGTTGTTGGCGATAGCCTTTCAGTAAAGGATTTCCAACGAAGGAATCTTGCAAGAGCAGTCTTTTCATATTTTCGTTGCCGCAAAATTCAACACCGAAAAGATCAAATATTTCTCTTTCTTCAAACATTGAAGATTTGAAAAGGCTTGTTATGCTTTGAACTATTGGATTATCAGAATATACTTTTGTTGAAATAAAATAATGTTTATTTTTTGTTGTTGAGTATAAATTATAAATCAATTCAATTTTTTCAATTAAATCAACTGCCGTAATTGAAATAAGAATATCCGTTGAATATTCTTCTGATTCTTTTAAAAAAGTCAGGCATGGAACAAGGTCTTTTTTATCAATGATGAATTTATTGCAATCATTCAGAGTTTCAATTTTTTCGATAATATTAAATTTCTCTTCAATTTTAATCATAAAATATCACCTTGGTTTTCAGAATTAATTTTTTCTTTTAATTTTTCAATTGTATCCGTAATTTTTTTAGGTGAAGGCGGACACATCGGAAGGTAGATATCAACCGGAATAATTTTGTCGACACCATCGATTACAGAATAAGAAGTAAATATACCGCCTGAGCAGGCACAATTTCCAACTGATATAACGTATTTTGGACTTGGCATTTGGTTAAAAAGTCTTTTAATTGCGGGTGCTGCTTTTTTTGTAATAGGACCGGCTATAATCAGTAAATTTGCATGTCTTGGAGAATTGGTAAAATTTACGGAGAATTTTTGCTCTAAGCATGCCGTAACTTCCTGCCCGCAGCAACCGGTTGATATTAGCAGCGGTGTGAATGAGTTTTCTTTTGCAACATTTAGAATTTCGTTTAACATTTTATTATTTAAACCTCAGCATGTTTTTTTGTACAGCATAACTCAGTGAAAGAACAATTATAGCAAAGAAAATTAATCCTTGTATAAATACATAAAATGTTAATTTTTCGAAAGCAAGTGCAAATGGAAACAGTAAAAAAAGTTGCGATAGAAAAATTAAAAAAAGTATTGAATAACTTAAAATTTTGTTGCTGATAGGATTGCTTTTGTTATAGGAAGATTTTTCACCGCATTCAACTGTTGAATTTTTTAGCCCGTTAAAATTTTTTTGTGCAGTAAATTGTCCTATAATCGGTATTATCAGAACAGTTATAAATGATAAAAATAATAAAAATACGGTTACTGAAATGTTATGCAAAATATCCTCTTTCGTTTTTGCAACATAAGTTATTATACTATTTATATCATGTATTTTTGTTGTTATAATGATTGTAAACAAGAGTTCATTAAGTTTTATTTAAAATGGAAAAGACTATTATAAAACAAATTTTAAAGATAACATTAGCTTTGTCGGTATTTTTTTTAGTATGTGAAGTTGTCAATATAGATAATGAAAACGATAAAAAGGTGTCAAAGCCTGCTAATGCTGCAGAGAAAAAAGAGGATTCAGATCAATATATTCCAATGAATCTTGATTATTCTGAAGTTATAAAACAGATAAAAATTGAAGAGGGGGTATGGAACGAGGACGAGGAAGCTAAAAGCAGAGCTCAACTCGGTAATTATAACCAGCTTGACTTGGATACAAGAATATCTCCGTCAGAATATTTTAATATAGCGAAAGAAAGTGTAAGAGAAGCCTTAAATGCTTATGATGAACCGGAAAAGCGGTATAAAGTAAGAAAGGCACTTATGTATTATAAGGAATATCTGAAGCATTATCCCGGAAATATAGAGGCATTATTGGGTGCAGGAGCTATGGCTACTTATTTGGGCAGGGAAGAAGAAAGCAAACAAATTTTAATGGAAGCTTATGCTACGTATCCGAAAAATCCTGCGGTTCATAAGGCGTTGGGTGATTTTTATTATAAATTTTCAAATTTTAATAATGCTATAGAATTTTATAATTTATCCTTGTTATCCGGAAATTTGGCAGATTACGGAACAAATCTTGCGACTGCCGTATGTTATGAAAAATTAGGTGATAAAGAAAGAGCAATTGAGTATTACAAAGTTTGTTTGCATCTCAATCCTGAGTCTGAAATTGCACAACAAAGACTTGAAATGTACGAAAAATTTGAAAGAGACGGTTATCAATCGGATTCCAGAATGTATGAAGATGCAATAAGAGAAAACGATGATGTCGAACTTGAAATGTTGATTTTAGATTCACAAAAAATTAAATAGAATAAAACTCTTGAAAAAAAATTTTGTTTATTTTAAAATTAATATGCAAGCTGATGCGGAAGTAGCTCAGTTGGTAGAGTACCTGCCTTCCAAGCAGGCTGTCGCGAGTTCGAGCCTCGTCTTCCGCTCCATTTAGAAAGACCCGATTTTGGGGTCTTTTTTATTTTGAATCTCTTTTGTTAGTGCGTTTTATTTTGTTGTGTTAAGTTATGTAAAGCTTAATATATACAAAAAGTCAATTATTTTTTCTAAAAATACTTTATATAGACACAAGGATAAGGAAAGAAAAAATGATAACAGCATTATTAAACTTCATAAACAGAAAACAAAGAAAATTTTCGCCACTTTATGTTATAAATTTATAATTTTTCATAGTGATATTTAGTGAGAGAAAAGTATTTCTCAATTGAAATGTAAACAAGATTTTAAACTCTCTCTCTCTAAAAAATCTTTAGCCCTCGTAGAGGGCTTTTTTTTGTTATTTTTTACATTGGAGAATACATCTCAATATATTTATTTGTGTCAAATTTTGATTTTAGAGAATTTTTACTCATTCTTCGTATTTTTCCTGTTACAAACCAATTTTGAAAGGGTCTGTCATGTAATGCTGCGATTGACCACAATATTCCGGTGTATCCGTTAGGGCTTGGTGCGTCGTATGCATATTTGTCATTAAGGTAAATTGCGTATTTTAAGGCTTTTTGAGGAGAATTTGTCCATTCTGAAATTTTTTTTGCCCAATACATTCTCAAGTAACTGTGAATTTTCCCTTCTTTTTTTAGTTGAATTTGCGTTGCGTTCCATAAATCGTCGTGAGTTTCAGCTTGTTCAAAATTTTTTAATGTGTATAAATAGGTTCTTATGTCCTTTGAATGTTCTTTTAATGAATTTTTTGCCCATTGAGAAATGCAGTTTAATGTTTTGAACGTTTTACAATGGAGGCAGAAGTTATCCGCAAGTTCTTTTCTTACAATCAATTCTTCTAAAAAACTTTCTTTATTGTTATCAGATGTGTCTGATTTTATAATTTCCAATGCTATTTTTTGACTTGAAATGAAACCTAAATTTAAGTATTGAGAAAGTCCTGATGTTGCATTATTTGAAGGATTATTTCTGTTTTCATTGTAGTATTCAATTCTGTTTTTTATAAACTTTTTCAATATATAATCTGCTTCTGTTGATTCATTTGTTATATTCGAGAATTCTGTTAGAAAATTATAAATTTTTGAATAAATTTTTGGTCTGAATGTTGCAGCATTGTATTCTTGTTTTGACGAGGCATGTCTTGCCGGAATTATGTTGTGTCCGTCTATTTCGAATATTTTGCAGTCAATTTCCGACAAATTATTTCTATCTTCTATCGGATTAAAATCTATTATCAAAAGGCCTATATCGTTTTGTTTTAAATATTGTTCTGTTTTATCAATAATTTCATAATCTATTTTGCAGTTTTCAAAACATTTTCCTGCTTGTATTATCTGCTTATCAATAAATTCTTGTTTTTTTTTTACTGCATAATTTTTTTTAGAAATTATAACTTTTAGAGGTTTATTTAATTCTTTTGATTTTTCAATTGCAAATTGAAGTGTAAAATTATCTTTACATCTTATTTCTCTTTCGCATAGGTAGACTATTTTTCCTGATTTAATAGGTTTGTTGTTGATGTTGAAAATTCTTTCCGGTTGAACAGTATATTCTGTTTGAAAATTCGTACCAATATAGTTTAAAATAGTATTTTTATGCGTTCTTTTCATTTTTTTAATTTATCGTATGTGAAAAGTTTTTACATTG
>JBJEGN010000047.1:0-3251 GCA_051875105.1 Candidatus Gastranaerophilaceae bacterium | reverse complement strand
GAGGACCTCCCGGGAAGATAGCTCGTTGCCGGATCTAAGTTTAAGAGGATAAAGTTTTCACTTTATCCTCTATTTTTTTGTTTGGAAATTTGCTGTTGGGTTTAAACCCAACCTACGGACCTCTGGATTATTACGAGGCAGCAAGTTTTTCTGTTGAGGTTAAATCCAACCTACGGACTTTTTTGGGCCATTTATTAGTTCCAAGGGTAGTATTTTGTTTTTCCTGTAAAATCCATCAATGAAAGACCTCTGTATTTTGCCCCAGTTTGATTATCAATTGTATCTTTAAATTGTAACATTGCAGTTGAATTATCTTTTAGCTTACAATATGTCAATTCTGTTCCTTCTATATTTTTAAAAGGTTCCGGATTTGATACTGAATAAGTATATAACAATAAATATTTCCAGTATAATTTTTTACAAGAAGGTAAGGTTCCTGCGTTAAGAGCTGCTGTTAAAGCTTTCTGATGAACTATCGCTTTTGCTGCAGCTTCTTCTGCTGCTTTCTTTTTTGCTTTTTCAGCTGCTTGTTTTTCTTGTTGTTCCAATTTTGTTTTATATTCTGCTGCTGTTTGTGCAGGGGCTTTTACATTTATTGTTTGATTTTTTACCGTAGCTTCCATTTGTGCCATTTCCAATGTAAAACCAATTAATGCATTATTTGTTTTAGTAATAATTTCTCCTATCTTTTTCGTTTGCGGATTGTATTGTACATATATTTGATCAACTATATAACCATTGCTATTTATTCTGTTTAAACACATCCAAAAGTTATTTGCATGATAAAAATAACTTCCTCCATTTGCGTTTCAATATTTTGTGCCATTAATTGTATAACAAGGTTCCAAATAATCTTTAAAATAATTTGCGTTTGCTTTTGATTGACAACTGAATAAAACTATCACACAAAGAATTGCAATAATCGAAAAATTTTTCATCTTTTTCTCCTTAATTATAATGTTGTATTTCTTAATTTTGCGAGTTGTTGTTGTGCATCATCATATGCAGATGCTTGACCTGAAAGATATTTTTCAGGAATATTTTTACATTCTTTTACCGTTTCTGAATTATCTCCTAACGAACAAATTTCTTCTTTTTCGATATATCCTATTAAACTCTTATACTTTTCGTACTCTTGTTTTTTCATTTCTGCAATTTTCGGAATACTTTCTACGAATGTTTTATCAGAACATTCTATCCATTTTTCTTCTTTATTATCTAATTTTGTTCTGTAATTGTAGCTACATTTTGATTTATTTATGTCTTGTGAATTAAGCATAATTCGACCAATTTCATAATTAAAAAAATTAGTTCCGCTGTTTCCTATTTCTAAATCAGTTTTTACTCTAAAAGCATAAGTATCTGCACCTGTATTTTTATCTTTAAAATAAGATATTTGATTGTAATTATTTTCTAAAAATTTATATACTGTACTTTCTACGTCAATATCTTCTGTATCAAACTCTTTATCATTTGCTGTTTTTATTATTTTTTCAAGTTCATTCATTTTGCTTTCTTCAACTTTTTGTTGATATTCTGCAATTTTATCTTGAATAATGCAACCACTTGTTAAAAATGGTATTGAAAAAAGACTTAAACCAAATAGTATTTTTTTTAAAATTTTCATTTTTTCTCCTTATTTATTAATTATAATTTTCTTGTATTTTCTTCAATTTTTATTAAGACCGGCAAGAATAAAAACATTACAAATAAAAATAATGAAATAAGTAGAACAATTTTTGTAACTTCTTTTACTATAATTTTTTCTTGGTCTTGTATTTGTGCAGCTGCCAAATTTTCTTCAAAATAATGATGATATGCTTCAACAAGGTGTTTACTGATTGTAAGGTTATATACACCATTGTTCATAATTGGACCGTTTGAATCTTCATATTCTTCTCCATAATAATCGGTTTTGTATTCTGTGTTGAAAATCCTCATTAATTTATCATTTTTATTTAAGGTCGATAATCCATCTTTGCAAAATGAATCTAAACCAGTTAAATATCTTTTTTTTAATTTATTAGGAATTTCTAAATATTTTTTCGTGATAAAATTTTTAACTTGATAATTCAGTTTATTTTCTTTTATAATTCTGTCAATTTCTTTATCAGTGGCTAATGTTTCTGTTTTTTTATCTTTTAATTTGTTTTTTGTAGTTTCCGAATTTATCTCATTTTTTGAATTTATTTCATTTTCTAATGTTTTGAAAATTGGAGTTTCTATGTTTGTAGGTTGCAAACATACTAATGTTATTCCGCTTATACAAAATGAAATTAATGTTAAAACCAACATAATCATAGATAGAATTTTCCCAACTTTAAAACATGTATTAAAAAATACATCACTTTTGTTTTGCTTCATAATTAAAGACTCCTAATATTAACTAAACTTAGGTAAATATTAACCTAAGTAAACAAGGTTTGTCAATATGTGATATAAAATGTTAAATTGCCTAATTTATTAAATTAATAAAATCTATTAATATTAAATATAGGAATGAGTTATGTTGATAGACAAAGATAAACCTTTTTATAGTGTTGTTCAAGTTGCGGAAATTCTTGGTATAAGTGCCGATAGGCTCCGTACTTATGATGAACAAAAACTTGTTTTCCCAACAAGAAGAATTAATGATAATAAGCGTTTGTATTCTGAACTTGATATAGAATGGCTTAAAGATATTAGAGATTTGATTTCTAAAAATCGTATGAATATTTATTCTTTTAAACTCGTATGGAAAATGCTTCTCGCTATGTCTAAAAAGGATTTTCAAAAGTTTGTCGCACAAAATAAAGATGATGAAGTAATTCAAATTTTAGCAAGAATAAAAAATAATCCCAATTTCGTGAAAAAAATATTGTAACTGTTTTGTGATTTTGATTTAAAAATAATTTCTCAATATGCTTGAATATGCTCTTTACTGTTTTAAATATGAAATTGATTAGAATTGTTTCCGTATTGCAGCAAGGCAACAAGTTGACCTTTTGTTCAGCTAATTGGCTTTAATTTTGAAGTATTTTTCTGGATTGCCACGAGGCAACAAGTTGCCTTTCAGTTTAGTTAATCTGTTTCATTCATAAGTTTTGGGCTTTAATTTTGAAGTATTCTGAATGGATTGCCACGAGGCAAAGCCTCTCGCAATGACATCAAAAAGAAGTCGTCATCACGAGGAGCGGAGTGAATTTAAAACAGTGAGCGACGTGGTGATCCAGAAAAATTACGGATAATTTATAAAAAATAAATCGAGCATA
>JBJEGN010000046.1:0-15010 GCA_051875105.1 Candidatus Gastranaerophilaceae bacterium | reverse complement strand
CCTCATCGGTGAACTTATCCGCCGTAAATTCCTTGTGACCGACGCCGATGGAATAATATTTGTCGTTCCATACGAGCAGGTCGCTGACAAAAGTGGGTTCGGAATCGCTTTTCATCACACCGGTGGGAAAGCAGCAGTTCGCCGTCTTCATATTTCCGTAGCCGTGGTCAATACCGATAACAACTATTTCATTAAATTTCTTCATTTTGCATTTCTCCTTTTCTCATTTCAATTTGTTGTGTTTTCTGATTTGTTCGTACAGTTCCTTATCGGCGGGCAATACTGCATTTTTGAAATAGTTACAGTAAATTGCTGAATAACTGATAAGCTGTACACATTTGTGCGGATCTCCGTCATCTAAAAGAATGCAGTTGCCACGATCGTAGCAACTGCATAGACGGCGTACCAATTTGTTTACCCGTCCAAGCTGCGACGGATGGATTTTCCAAGCCATTGAATTTTCCTCCTTTTTCTTGTTTCGGGGCATAAAAATAACACCTACCGATTGTTCAGGGGTAGGTGTTATCAAATGATTTTTTCGTTCTCAAAGCCAAAATCTTCGCCGGTGAACTTTTCATAAGCCAAACCGATTTTGCGAATACGCTTCAGAACGCCGCTATGATTTTTGTAGTCGAGTTTTTCCGCAATCTCTTCCAGTGTAGCCTCATCCATTCGCATTTCAAGGATTTTCATATCCTTTTCGCTTAGTGTTTTCTTAAATTGTTCCACCAGAGCCTGTGAGACTATGTTTTCCTCCACATTCTGTGATGTGTCCGGTTCTTCCCACTCCTGACCGTTATGGCTCTCGGTATAGTTTTCCTGAAACTCTTCAAGAGAAACCATCGGGTGCTTGGTACGGGTGTGATACCACTTGCGGTAAAAATCCGTTTTCTGCCGACTGTTCCGAAAATCGAAATCCTCGAAGCATCTAAACTCCTCCGCCACTTGAATAGCGGCGTTCATATTATACTTTTTCATCACCCTTGGTACGATATACCGCAGATAAACATCGATTTCTTCTTCGGGAACAAATCCTAAATCACAGTTGTGGTTTTGATACAGTTCGTTGACGGTTGGTATAATACCCTCATCGGTCATTTCTTTAATCCAATAATCAGGGCAATGTGCAAGCTTCCAGGCAGGATCGTAACCAGAATAGTTTTCCATATACTCGTCAAATCCCATATGATGCCATACCATATATGCTGTTGCATCAATAATCAGAAGCTTGAACAAATCACTTTCAATAAACTCGCACGCTTCTCGGCTTGCAAAAACCATACGGGGATTGCGGGGAATCGAGTTTAGCTCTGCGCCGCATTTTTGTAAAATGCTTCTTGGGATAAAATAGTAAAACGGAAGATACTCCGAGTTGCGAAACGGCGTGACCGAACCGTCCAGTCTTTTCAATTTGAATGGCATTTTTCCGCCTCCTTTCCAGAGGATAGTATCCTCTATTTAATATTCGACACAAACAATGATGAATTGTTCCCGATTTTCAAAATAATTATATCATATTTTAGTGTCCCATAAAACTCCCTTTGCGCCGAAAAAACAAAAAAGCCCCGTTAGAAATGCAGAGATTACTGCGTTTCCAACGGGGCAATTATTATACTTGAAAATCGGTACATTCGACTTGTCCGTCGCATTTACCTAAAATTATGGCGACAATTTATAATCATACTTTTCGGGTAAAATACTATTAACACTATCCGGAGGTAAATATGATGAAAGGAAGATTTTTAACAGAAAAACAAATAGCGGCGTTTGCCGCATATCTTGAAAGCGAGGAAAAAAGCAAAAATACCTGTGATAAATATATCCGTGATGTTCGGGCATTTGCTTCTTATTTGAACGATACAAGCGTAGCAAAAGAAACAGTTATCGCCTACAAAAACAAGCTACTCTCCGAAAACTACGCCGCACGAAGCATAAATTCAATGCTGGCGTCCCTCAACAGCCTGTTTACTTTTCTCGGTTGGGCAGATTGCAAGGTGAAATCAATCAAGCTCCAACGGCAGATTTACTGTTCCGAAGAAAAGGAAATGACCAAAGCGGAATATATGCGACTTGTAAAGACTGCAAAACAGAAAGGCAATGAACGCCTGAGTTTACTGATCCAAACGATATGCGGAACGGGCATCCGTGTCAGCGAACTTCAATTCATCACGGTGGAAGCAGTAAAGTGCGGAGAGGCAGTCGTTTCTCTCAAAGGCAAAACACGCTCTGTATTCATTGTTCATGATTTGCAAACGATATTGCTCCGCTATGCAGCAGAACAGAAAATATCATCGGGAGCAATCTTTATAACCCGAAACGGTAAGCCGATAAGCCGTACTAATATTTGGCGTGAAATGAAGAACCTTTGTGAGCAGGCAGGAGTGAATCCTAAAAAAGTGTTTCCGCATAACCTGCGTCACTTGTTCGCCCGTACCTTTTACGGCATTGAAAGGGACATTGCCAAGCTCGCAGACATTCTCGGACACAGCAGCATTAACACAACCCGAATTTATATTATCACCACCGGTAACGAACACCGTCAGCGTATGGAAAATATGCGGTTGATAATATAAAAATAGCCACCGAAAATGGCGGCAATGACATAATCAGTATTATGTTGCTTAAATACATAGAAGAGGTTACATCGAACCCATTCTAATCATAAATTATACCACAACTATTAATTATTTACAAGGTTTTTTGACGAGAAAAGTATGATTTGTAAGAGAATTGTCGATATTAATACAGCACAAATAAGCCTTCTCAAATTATAAACATGAAAAGGCTTGGCTTTTTATACCCATTTTCAGTTGTCGGCGTTCACGAATTGAGCGTGAGCGTTTATTATTTGCAGAGATATACAACATAATACTGATTATGTAACGCATTTATATAAATTAAGGAGGCAGAGAAATGGCATTAGTTGACATTATTAAATATGAAGGCGACAATAGTACTTTCATATGGAAACATCCCTGTGAGGACTTTAATACAACTACCCAGTTGATTGTTCACGAAAGTCAAGAAGCTATATTCTTTATGAATGGACAAGCACTTGATTTATTTGGTCCGGGTAGACACACATTGTCCACACAAAATATACCGATATTACGGAGATTAATCAATATACCTACAGGTGGTGTATCTCCATTCCACTGCGAAGTATATTTCATAAATAAAACGGAGCAGATGGCTATAAAATGGGGAACTGATAGTAAGGTTCAGTATGTAGAACCAACATACAAATTTCCTTTATCTATTGGAGCATCCGGGGAGATGTCGCTTAGTGTAGCGGATTCTCGCAAATTACTTGTAAATCTTGTAGGAACCGAATGTATTCTTGAAAGAAATCAGCTTGTTACTTTTTTCCGTGCTTTCTTGATGACGCGGGTTAAAACCTATATTGCTCAAGAAATGAAAGCAAGTGCTATCAATATTTTTGAGATAGATGAAAGCCTTGAGTTGTTTTCTAAAGCAATACAAAAAAGGCTTCTTAGTGATTTTGAGGAATATGGCATTACCTTGAATCGTTTCTTTGTAACCACTATTGTTAAACCCGACGGTGATCCACAGTATGAGAAATTCAAAGAACTGCACTTCCGTCAGTATGCGGATATTGCTGAAGCAAAATTAAAGCAGCAAACAGATGTGATTTATGCTCAAACAGAAGCTCAAAAAACTATTATTGAATCACAAGCATTGGCACAGAAACGTGCAACTGAGGGTTATACTTATCAACAAGAGCGCGGTTTTGATGTCGCTGAATATGCGGCCCAAAATGAGGGCGTCGGTGAATTTACCAATATGGGCATTGGTCTTGGCGTAATGTCCGGCATCGGAGGAACAGTTGGCGGTATGGTTGGTGGTGTTGTAAATGACTCGTTTGCAGGTTTGGCATCACAACCTCAGATAGTTGGCAATGCATTTTGTGAGAATTGTGGAGCAAAATTAACGCCCGGTGCTGCCTTCTGCGATGAATGCGGAGCACCGCAAACGTCACCAAACACTTGCACCAATTGCGGATTTAGGTTTACAAAGCCGGGCAAATTCTGTCCGAAGTGTGGTAGCAAAAGGGAGGAGGGTTGATAAATGAAGAAAAATCAAGGCATGGCTTATGCCATATTATGTATAGCCTTTGCGTTGTTTAATGTTTTCGCATTTGCAGTTCCCACCGCAAAAACCGCTACCTTTTGGGTTTCGTATGTGTTTACTGCAATATCATTTGCTTTGCAGATCGGCGTTTGGAAATTAGCGTTCAAGGGAAGATCCGCTATAAAAAGCAAATTTCTCGGTATTCCGATTGTTTCTGTCGGAATTACATATTTAATAATTCAAATCATTGCATTTGCAGTATTTATGGCATTTCCGTTAGCGCCGAGTTGGACTGCTATTGTAGTGAGTGCATCGATACTTGGTATCTCTGCAATGTCTCTCATCGGAACAGAAACCGGCAGAGAAGAAATCAACCGCGTTGAGGAAAAGGTTGAGAAGAAGATCTCTTATATCAAATCACTTCAGGTTGATGTAGAAATGTTGGCAAATACTGAAATGGATGCTGATATAAAAGCATCGCTTACAAAACTTGCTGAAAAAATCCGTTTTAGTGATCCGATGAGTAATGATACGCTCATTGACCTTGAGACAGAAATCGCAAATAAAGTCAAAGAACTCAAAACAACTGCGAACAAAGCAGAAATTATTGCTGGCATTGAACTTTTATTAACAGAACGAAATAAAAAAGCAAAATTATTAAAGTAAATTTGGAGGAAAATAAAATGAAACAATTAACTTGTGAAATGTGCGGTGGAACCGATCTTATTAAGCAGGATGGCGTATTTATGTGTCAAAACTGCGGTATGAAATATTCCGTAGAAGAAGCTAAAAAAATGATGATTGAAGGAACAGTTGATGTTCAAGGTACAGTTAAAGTTGATAATTCTGCGTTTGTAGAAAAATATCTTGCGAATGCTCGTAGAGCCTATGAAAAAGAAGATTGGGAAGAAGTTGAAAAGTATTATAATATGGTGGAACAAAACGCTCCGAATAATATGGAAGCGGTGTTCTTTAGTGCATTTGGAAAGACAATGCTTGCAATGACCGACGATGATTACTATAAGAAACAACAAAAATTTACTGTTCTCATCAAATCAATCTCGGTAATTAACGATTATTATGAAGTTTCTAATGAGGACAAACAAGCAGTATTAACAAAAATTAGTGATGCCGTAGTTAAAATGTATAATGTTACGTTTGTTTATAATACACAGGCAGGTGCAGGCGTCGGCGGAAATGCTTGGCATAAGAATTTACTTAACCAAGTAAAAACTGCCTATGTTACTGAATTGAACCAAATTGCATCCGTGCATAATGAACCGTACATTCAAGAATTAATTACAAAAATGAACGGTCTTCAAACAGCCGGAGGATGTTATGTAGCTACGGCAGTTTACGGTTCGTATGATTGCCCCGAAGTTTGGACACTTCGTAGATACCGTGACTTTGAACTTGGTACTACTTGGTATGGTAAAGCATTTATCAAAACATATTACGCTATCAGTCCCACGATTGTGAAATGGTTCGGAAATACAGAGTGGTTTAAGAGGCTTTGGAAGGGTAAACTCGATAAAATGGTTTCAAAGTTACAGGCTAAAGGATATGAAAGCACAAGATATAACGACAAATATTAAGGGGTGAAATAGGTGGAAGCATTAAAATGTAAAATGTGTGGCGGTAATTTGCAAATAACCGATGGACAATCTTACGGTATTTGCGATTCTTGCGGCACAACTATGACCATCCCTAAAACGGTCGATAGTAGAATACTAAATCTATTTAATCGAGCTAATGATTATAGGTTGCAAAATGAATTTGACAAAGCTCTTGCAACTTTTGAAAGCATCTTAGACGAGGATAATACCAATGCCGAAGCTCATTGGGGATGTGTTCTTTCCAAATATGGTATTGAATATGTTGAAGATCCCAAAACACATAATAGAATACCTACTTGTCACAGAGTTCAAGGCTCATCAATTCTTGTCGATTTAGATTATAAAAAAGCATTGGAATATGCCGACGACAGTTCCAAAGCATTGTACGAAAAAGAAGCGCTGGAAATTTCTGAAATACAAAAAAGAATTCTATCCATCGCTAATCAAGAAGAAGCGTACGATATATTTATATGCTACAAGGAAACGGATGAGTCAGGCAAAAGAACTGTAGATAGTGTTTTGGCTCAGGATATTTATTTTCAACTCCAAAATGAAGGCTACAAAGTGTTCTTTGCACGTATCACTCTTGAGGATAAATTAGGGCAAGAATATGAGCCTTACATATTTGCAGCCCTAAATTCTGCAAAAGTAATGTTGGCTATAGGAACAAAACCTGAATACTATAACGCCGTTTGGGTTAAAAACGAATGGTCACGATATTTAGCCCTTGCCAAAAGTGATCGAAACAAATTAATTATTCCCTGTTATAGGGATATGGATGCCTACAACTTACCTGACGAACTTTCTTTATTCCAAAGCCAAGATATGGGTAAAATTGGTTTTATTCAAGATTTGATTAGGGGCATAAAAAAAGTATTAGTTAAAGATGAGCACGCAGAAACAAAAGAAACTGTAGAAGAAAAAAGTTCAGCAGCTCGTCTTATGACAATTGAAGATGTATTTACTATTACCGGAAGAGGAACAGTGATTACAGGTACTATTGAAAACGGATCTGTATCAATAAATGAAACTGTAACAATAAACAATAGAGCTTTTGTAGTGACAGGAATAGAACAATTCCGGAAGTTGATTAATACTGCTTCTGCAGGTATGGCGGTAGGAATGCTGTTGAGAGGTGCGACGAAAGATGATTTCAGAGCAGGCGATGTGGTTTACAAAGATAGTCAAAACGGCGCAACCGCTATCCCTAAAGCGATAACTCCTGATGATATTGCAAAAGAACTATTAAATGCGGGTTATCAAGATAGAAAAATCGAAGCTATCAAAATAATGCGAGAAAGAACAGGGTTAGGTCTTACAGAAGCTAAGGAAGTTATTGATAGAAATTTTGCAGCCGCAGGCTTTGGTACATACACCCCATCATCTTCTAAAAGCGGCGGATGTTATGTAGCAACTGCTGTATATGGTTCTTACGATTGTCCTGAAGTTTGGACACTTCGTCGTTATCGTGATAATACACTTGCCGAAACGTGGTATGGTAGAGTATTTATCAAACTGTATTACGAAATTAGTCCTTCACTCGTGAAATTGTTCGGTAATACTGGTTGGTTCAAGAAATTGTGGAAAGGTAAGCTTGACCGTATGGTTGCCAAATTACAGGCAAGCGGCGTTGAGGCTACTCCCTACGAAGATAAAAACTGGTAAATAATACAAACACGCCGAAAACTTTATCGGCGTGTTTGTATTATTTATGGAATTTATAATGATGTTGATGTATAATAGAGGTAGTACCAAACAAGGAGTTATGCAAATGATTGATTATAATAAATATGAAGCTTATATGAAATGTCGTCCGCACGTAGTAATCCTTGGTGCCGGCGCAAGCTGTGCTGCTATCCCAAGTGGAGATAAGAATGGCAAAAGAATTTCTGCTATGAACGGGTTTATTGATAGTCTTGGATTATCGGAGGTATTAAGCGGGATAGAGCTACATACAGATTCAAATAATTTAGAAGATATTTATATGGAATTGGATGAACGCAGCTTATATGAAGTTGATTGCTCCAATGCAAAAGATGAATTGGAACGAAGAATTTACAATTATATGTCTGAATATACAATTCCAGATGAACCCACTGTTTATGATTTCCTTTTATTAAGCTTAACATCAAAAGACTTGGTTGCAACTTTTAACTGGGACCCTCTGCTAATTCAATCTTATTGCAGAGTTATGAAGTATACAAACAATCTTCCGGAATTGGCGTTTCTTCACGGTAACGTCGCAGTAGGATTCTGTGAAGAAGATAATATTATGGGGAATGTTGGAAGAATATGCAAATGCGGAAAATCGTTACGCCCCATAAAACTACTATATCCTGTTAAGAAAAAAGACTATACTGGCGAAGTAGCTATCGCTAAATCTTGGAAAACCTTACAAAATGCGCTTGAAAAAGCGTATATAGTAACAATTTTCGGGTATAGTGCACCTAAAAGTGATGTCGAAGCAATATCTATGCTGAAGAAGGCGTGGGGCGATGTAGAAAAACGCAATTTAGAAGAAATTGAAATAATTGATATACGACCAAAATATGAAGTTGTTGAATCTTGGCAAGAGTTTATTCATACTCACCATTATTCTTGTCATGCGAGTTTGTTCGATGCTTCTCTTGGTAAATTACCGAGAAGAACTTGTGAAGCTACGTTCGACAGATTAATGAATTGCATTTTTTTAAATGGTAATAAAGGATTTAAGTCGGAAATGTCTTTTGGGGATATCCAAGCGAAAATTAAAGATTTACTTGAAGAAGAAATCATTTCTAAACATTCAGGGGAAGTATTGCAAAATCCATATAAATGAATAGCGACGGCGGGTGTAATCCCTTGCCGTCGCTATTTTCATATTAGGTGTAGATCAAATCAGCGTTTATCGTTTCTATAGCTCTGCTGCGGATGTTGTTCATACGAGAAATCCACTCCATTTGGTTATCCGTCTTGAGCTTTTCCGTCACGCCCTCACGCTCTGCCATCTGTTTTACGAGCCGAGAAAACATCTCCTCAGCCTGTTTATCAATGTCAGCAAGGTAACTATTTAGTTTGTCGCTGGTGAGTAGGTTGATATAAAGCACCTTTTTGTACTGCTTGATATACCGCAAGTGCCGCTGTCCCCATATACCGATAGGCTGCTGTTCTTCCTCCGGAAGTTTCAAGCAGGGAATGTAATAATCGCCTTGTAGTTCGTACCAAAGACCGTTTCTTTCGTCATAAATGTACTTTTCCATACTCACGCCTCCTTGTAGATCACTTTGAATTTTTTCAGCTTTGCATCAATGATTTTCAGTAAAACCTCGTCCACCGCATCGGTGTACTTGCCGTTGGTAATAAGGTTGTTCCGCATTTCGTTCAAGCAATTCACAACCACCCGCCGTTCAAAATTGTCTAGTGATATATAATACTTCTTATCACGCATATCGCAACCTCCTTTGATTTTCTACCATAATTGTACTCAAAAGTGGTTTGATAGTCGAATGTACCGCTATAAACAGATAAACACCGCGAAAAACCATCATAGTTCTTCTCGGAAATTATCTTTAACTTTTTACCCTTTTGCAACGCCCATAAGTTAGTTTTGTAAAAATACTGCCTTATGTGGCGTGTGCATTTCAATGTAGTGTTTGTTCATATAAAAATGTCAATATTTTTCAAAACATATTGACATTATACTTCCTTAGAAGTATAATGTAATCGGGATAACTCTAAGGAAGTATGAAGGAGGCAAAAATGAATAAATTAATTCTATATCATGGTTCGTCCGAAATTGTTCAAACGCCTGTGTTTGGCAAAGGCAAATCGTATAACGACTACGGGCGGGGATTTTATTGTACTGAGTACATCGAGCTTGCTAAAGAGTGGGCTTGTACTGAAAATAGCGATGGATACGCCAATAAATATGAAATAGATACCCAAGGACTTTCTGTATTGAACCTTTCCTCTGATAAATACACAATTCTGCATTGGTTAGCTTTGCTTGTGGAATACAGAAAATTCCGTGTTTCCACACCGATTATGAAACGAGGAGTAGATTGGCTAAAAGAAAATTTTTTGCTTGACTTAACCACCTATGACGCTGTCGTTGGCTACCGTGCGGACGACTCTTATTTCTCTTTTGCAAGAGCTTTTGTAAACAATGAAATCTCACTTGCTCAGCTTTCTTACGCTATGCGACTCGGCAAGCTCGGCGAGCAGTTTGTTTTAAAAAGCCCTGCCGCATTTGAAAAGATCCATTTTATCTCTTATGAGATTGCTGACAATACAGTGTATTTTGCAAAAAGAAAAGCTCGTGACGATGAAGCAAGAGCAGCTTTTCGGATAGAGATTGAAAAAGATGATTTAGACGGTCTTTATATGAGGGACATTATCCGTGATGAGGTGCAGCCGAATGATCCACGCTTACGATAATCAATATCTCGATGATGCGATGAAATGTCTTGGGGAAGCTATGGACTATGTCGCCAATAGTTGTAAGATAAAAATGGATAGTTTTCTCGAATTATTCATCGGAACCGGTTATGCAGAACAATTTGCTTTGGGTGTTCCCAAATATGTCTCGGGAGTATCGGGTACGGAGCTTGTGATAAATGTTCTCTCAAAGTCAGGAATAGATATAGACTTTCCCGAAGCACAAATTGATTATGACTACTCTCCCGAGTATTGGTGTGGTTGGATTTTAGCTTACTATCAATGGTATACTGGACGGAGCTTTAAGGAGATTCAGAAACATATCTCCATGCAAGAGATTGAAAAGCTATATTCCACTTTGCATGAAGCATCCGAAAAAAAGTTTGTAGATACCGTCAATCGGATGATACGCAAAAAGAATCCACCGACTCGCCTGCAGGCACAACGCAAGATTAGCGGTTATTCACAGAGGGAACTTGCAGAAAAAGTTGGTGTTAATCTGCGTACTCTGCAACAGTATGAAATCCGTGCCAAGGATATAAACAAAGCCGCAGGAGCTACGCTCCTTGCCTTAGCAAAAGTTCTCGGTTGCCGTGTGGAAGATCTATTGGAGTACGATAATAGTGAGATTGAAGATAATGAAGAAGTATAAAGAGCTCATTTATTATAGGAGGTGTAAAACATGCTTTTAAAAAAAGTTAAAATATTTAATTATAGACAACTACAGAGTATTGAACTTGATTTGCAAAATTCTTTGACAGTATTAGCAGGACCAAATAATAGCGGAAAAACAACTCTTATTTCTGTTCTGAAGGGAATGTTCCACGATAAAAAACTCAGTTTCACATATAGCGATATTCCTACAAATCTATCCACCGCTTGGGTAGATAAAATAATACCTGTATTTCAATCAATAATGGTTGAAAATGATAAAAATACAGGAATCAGTGAGATTCTTAAAAAAATATCTGTCGATGATAGTTTTCTTCCTGATTACTCTATAGATTGCTTTCACGCACAAATTCAAGTAGACTACGATCCGGCAGGTGACGATATTCAACTGTTTGCGGATTACCTTATGGACTTAGATGAATCGAAGCACTCCTTTTACTTTATTTATTCATATGAACCAAGTACAGCTTCTTTTGAAAAACATCTTGGTGAATATTACGATAAACTGTCATCACGTTTTTTGGACATTAGTAAACCTGATTGCAAAGAAAAAGAGACAAAGCTTTATTTTATAAAAGAAGAACTACTAAAATTGTATTGTAACGCTTCGCTTGAAAAATGTTATTTCTGTAATTCAAACTATGAAAATGCAAATCCCATAGAGATAACAGCATTTAAGAAACTGTTTAATTTCCGTGATATACCCGCAGTAAGAGAATTGGACGATATTGACTCTGATACTTCAAAAGGGATAAGCAAAAGAATTATTGCCTTGTTGAAAGACAACGAAACTTGGGTAAAGGCGACAAAACAGCTTCCAGATCTATTGATGGCGCAAATTGAAACTTCTGGAGCCAAGAAAGAAATCAAAAATTCATCAATAAAGTCGTTGGATGAAACAGTTCAGGATATATCCAAGACGAGTGGTGGTCATATTGGGAAATTACAACTCGAAATGGATGTTAACGAAAATGATGTAGAAGACTTTATTCAAAAAATCACTCGCGCCAAATATGATATAGATGGGTTGCTCTTGAATGAGCAATCTCAGGGGTTAGGATTTAGCAATTTAATTTATTTACATATGAGATTAGAGGAATTCTACAAATCCGTTGACGAAAGCAAGGTCAATGTGTTTTTCATAGAAGAACCTGAATCACATATGCATCCACAGATGCAAAATGTTTTCATTAGGTTTCTGACGAAATACTATACGGAAAAGAAATTACAAGGTCTTATAACAACACATTCAAACGAAATTGCACGATCTGTAGGGCTGAATAGTCTAAGAGTTATCAGACAAACAGAAAAATCAAAAAGTGAATTGTTTAATCTAAGTAAGTTTAGAAAATCTATCGAAAATAAAAAGGTTAAAAATGTAGATGAAGAGTCTGAATTTCTGCTACAAAACTTTTTTGATTGGTTTTTCGAAATAGGTTATTCAGAGTTGATTTTTGCGGACAAGGTAATTCTTTATGAAGGAGATACAGAACGCTTATATATAAGAAAGCTATTAGGTATGACCGAATTTGCCTCTCTGCGTGACAACTATATTGCCTTTATTCAAGTCGGAGGAGCATATGCTCATAATTATCTTGAAATATTGACAATGCTCAAAATTAAATCTTTGCTTATAACCGATTTGGACTATGACAAGGATGCTATTACTTTTGAAGCAATAAACAATTCAACAAGCACGAATGCAACAATTAATCATTGCTATAGATTAAATTATCCTGAAAAAGGTGCAACATATTTGCCATCAGTTAAAGAAATATATGAGATGCAAACTCAAAAAGGCACAGTTATATATGATGAGTTGGTTTATCTGTCGTATCAAGATGAAAATAGCACAGCACGCACATTAGAAGAGGCGATGTTAAACACATTTTTAAATAAAAATGTGTTTGATAAAATCAAGCGCAGTGAATGGAAATCGATAAGGAAAAATAACAACCTCACTTTTACCATCCCAAACAATAGAAAAGACGAAACAGATAGCGAGTTTTCTATTCGCGAAATTGTAACCGCTTCTTCAAATAATAAAACAGATTTTATGTATTCTGTGGTTTTAAGCGGCAATGAAGAAAAGATGTTACCAGACTACATAAAGAAAGGATTGCTATGGCTGGCGAAATAACGAATAATAAGCATTTAATAAATGCCCCTGCGGGAAGTGGAAAAACTACACATATACGTAGGTGTCTGAAAAGTATATGCCTTAAAGAATCCAAAAGCAAGATTTTATGTATCACATATACAAACCGTGCTGCTGATGAGTTAAAGAAAGATTTGGATAGTGCTAATGTCACAGTAAGTACAATACATTCATATATTAACGATTTGATCAGTCCTTTTTATCCACTCAAAGAAGCCATAGATTTATATTGGGAAATCTTTAAAGAAAAGATTAAGGCAAGAATTGAAAATGATGAAAAAGACGAACATATTGAACAGAGCAACCAACATTATGTCGAAAAATATGGGACTTTAAACGTTGAATTTGTTCGAGAAAATTTGCATGAGCTATCGTATGGAGAAACGCCATTCACATCTTTGTACTTAGGCAAACTTTCTCACGATGACTTAATATTGTTTGCTAACAAACTTATCAAAAAATATCCCGTACTACTGAGAAAGATAAGTGATAAATATAACTACATATTTATTGACGAGTATCAAGATACATCAGCATATATTCTCGATATTTTTTATGATGCAGTAAAGAATAAAGAAAATGTACAGTTGTATTTGTTAGGAGATAGAATGCAACAAATATATCGCAACTATGATGGTTCGTTTGAGGGAAAATTGAAAGAATTTGATACTTCACAACGACTTGTAGTCAATCATCGTTCAATAGGTAAAATAATATCAATATTGAACATGATCTACAATGATGATTCTTTTAAGCAACATCCATCTGAAGATAATAAAGATGTTGCTCCCGATATATCTCCGCGAGCTATCATTACATCAAATGTAACTGAGGCGGTTGAACATTTTCAAACAAGCTTTCCGGGAATATTGACGTTATATTTGATGAACAAAGAAAAATATGAGGAAATAGGTGCAAAGAATTTATATTCGGCATATGAAAAGATGGAAGCATATTCGTTTGGAAGAAAATACTCGCCAACAGATGTTTTATCTGATATGTCAAACGATAATCCTGATGCATTAATGAAGTTCTTATTTCTTTTGAATAACATAATGATGTTATATTCGAAAGAAAATTATGGAATGCTTATTTCGGTATGCAGGAAAGAAAATAGATTTTTTAACTCATCATTGTTTCAATTGAAAAGGCACACAGATAAAAAGGTACTACGAGATAAATTTGAGGCTGTCAAAATTGTTTATGAGAGAGAAAATTGTCTAATCAAGGATGTAATAGAGTGCTTATTTGAACAGTCTCTTATATCTACTACTGTCAAAAACATTTATGAAGAAAGTGCTGAGTATCAGCAGGTATTAGATATTGAAATTGAAGAAATTAAGAATCTTGCTAATTATCTAAATACACCTCATATATCTACACAGCACGGTGTAAAGGGTGAAAGTCATCCGTCAGTAATTTTTGTAGCCGCAGATAATTATTCTACTCCCAATGTTCGTATGTATTCTTTCTTTGAGTTGTGGTCAAGGTACAACATTTCATTACCCGAATTTGAGGATTTGTTTTATTCATATAGCAAAATAATAATGGAAGTTGAAGCAAAGCTGGGTATGAGAACAAGTGAACTTAATGCTGAAACTCACAATAAGAATGAAACGAACAAGAAACTTCTTGCCGAATATAGTAACCAAGTTTTGAATACATATCGGGACAACAAACTCTTTGAAGCACTGTTGAAGGATGATTTTACCACTTATTTGGCTAAAAGCACGGTCGGTAATGCTAAAAACATATTTAAGATTTCAAAGATTGAAGGAATTCTAACTGCTTATAAATTATTCTATGTTGGTTGTTCAAGAGCTCGAAAGAACCTTGTAATTGTCATTGATGAAAATAAAATCAACAAATTTGAAAATGACTTAAAGACAAAATTGATTTCTACAGGCTTCGAAATTCAAAGCTTTCCAACGCAATTAACCACAACATCTTAAAACTGTCCTAAAAAACGCCACCTTAGACTTTCATCTAAGATGGCGTTTTTCTGGTGCGCCCGGTGAGCGCACATTCTATAGGGTGAAAGTCCCGAGGCCGCCCG